>QKJM01000347.1 GCA_003249315.1 Archangium sp. | reverse complement strand
GCGCTCGGGGGCGGCGGTCTGGGTGGGGACGCGCCGCTCGGACCCACCCTGGAAGGGGGGAGGACTCATGGGGCCGGCGGCACGGGGCCGAGGCGGTGGGCCGAGCACGTTCCCCGGGGAAGGCTCCGCGAAGGGAACCTCCACCGGGGTGACGGTGCGGTTCAAGTCGGTGGAGGACTCGGGGGACTCAAATCCGGGGGGAGAGCCCCCCGGCCGCCTGTGATCGGCCATGCTTGCTCCGGTAGATGGGGGAGGCCGAGTCTAGCAGGAGCGGCGGGAAGAACGAGCCCCGGATGCGAAGAGGGGTCTGAGCGGCCCGGCTCGGTGCTATTTTTCGAGGCATGAGCTTCTTCCAGGAACCGCCGAGGCTGGGGAATCAGTACGACGAGGACGCGCTGCTCCAGAGCTATCTGGCCCGAGTGCTCCCGCGGGACATGCGGGCCGGGCTGGAAGGCGAGCTGCGAGAGCTGGGCGAGCTGGGGGGCAAGGCCCTCTACGAGTACCAGTTGAGGGATCGGCTGAACGAGCCAGTGCTGACGCAGTGGGATGCGTGGGGGCACCGGGTGGATCAGATCGAGGTGTCGCCGCTGTGGAAGGAGGCGGAGGCGCTGGCGGCGAAGCGGGGCCTGGTGGCGGTGGCGTACGAGCAGAAGAACGGGGAGTACTCGCGGGTACACCAGTTCGCGCTGAACTACCTGGTGCAGCCGTCGCTGGACGTCTACTCGTGCCCGCTGGCGATGACGGACGGAGCGGCGAGGACGCTGCTGGCGCTGGGGAACCAGGAGTTGGTGGATCGCGCCCTCCCCCACCTGTCGTCGAGGGATCCGGGGACGTTCTGGACCTCGGGGCAGTGGATGACGGAGCGGACGGGGGGCTCGGACGTGGGGCTGACGGAGACGGTGGCGAGGCAGACGGCGGAGGGGTGGAGGCTGTACGGGACGAAGTGGTTCACCTCGGCGACGACGGCGCAGATGGCGCTGACGCTGGGGAGGCCGGAGGGGAACGGGCCCGGGGGGAAGGGGCTGGCGATCTTCTATGTGGAGACGCGGAGGCCGGACGGGAGCCTGAACGGGATTTCGATCAACCGGCTGAAGGACAAGCTGGGAACGAGGAAGGTACCGACGGCGGAGCTGACGCTGGACGGGACGCTGGCGATGCCGGTGGCGGGGCTGACGGACGGCATCCGGAACATGGCGTGGATGCTGAATGTGACGCGGACGGGGAACGCGATGGGCGCCAACTGGAGCATGAGGAGGGCGCTGGCGCTGGCGAGGGACTACGCGAGGAGGCGGGTGCAGTTCGGGGCGCCGCTGTCTGAGAAGCCGCTGCACGTGGACACGCTGGCGGGGCTGGAGGCGGAGTTCCACGGAGGATTCCTGCTGGCCTTCCGGGCGGTGGAGTTGCTGGGGAAGCTGGAGGCGAAGACGGCGACGGAGGAGGAGCTGCTGTTGCAGCGGCTGGTGACGCCGTTGGCGAAGCTGACGACGGGGAGGCAGGTGGTGCAGGTGACGTCGGAGGCGGTGGAGAGCTTCGGAGGGGCGGGCTACGTGGAGGACACGGGGCTGCCGAGGATGCTGGCCGACGCGCAGGTGCTGAGCATCTGGGAGGGGACGACGAACGTACTCTCGCTGGACACGCTGAGGGCGATGGCGAAGGGGGGCGCGCTGGAGGCGCTGTACGCGGACGCGGAGAAGAAGCTGGGGGCGGCGAAGGACGCGGGGCTGAGACTGTGCGTGGAGGCGGCGCAGGAGACGCTGGAGAAGGCGCGGGCGTGGGTGATGAAGGCGATGGAGAACCCGGCGAGCGTGGAGGCGGGGGCGAGGCGGTTCGCGCTGACGCTGGGGAGGACGTACGAGCTGGCGCTGCTGGTGGAGCACGCGCAGTGGTGCCTGGACAACGGGCACGGCCCGAGGGCCATGGCTGCGGCACGGAGGCTGCTGCGAAACGGCGTGGACCTGATCGTGGAGATGGACCTGGACGACTCGCGACTGTTGATGTCGTGAGCACTGCATAGAGAAGAGCGCCCCTATCCCCTCTCCCTCTGGGAGAGGGACGGGGTGAGGGTGTCCGTGCCCGTTTCGAAGCTCTCAATCTGGATGAAATTCAAAATGCACATCGGAACGCGCCCGCAGAAACTTCTGGCGACGATCCTTGGTCTTCTCCTTGCTTCCTGTAGCGTCACGCAGCATCAGGTGCCCGGACCGTCAAGCTCGCGGGACCTGACCAGGTACGTGCTCGTCATCGAAAAAACGCCGGACGGTCAGGCCACACACTCCTGGAAGCCCCTCGGCAGCGTTGAACTCTCAAAATACCAGAATCGAACGAGCAACTACAGCGTCGGAGGACACTTCGTCCGCGCCGTCCAGTATCGAGATTGCGAGAGGGAGTTCGACGACTGCATAAAGATGTGCGTGAAATCCCTTAGAGGTCGTTCCTGGAGCCACGCAACCAAGGCTTCAAAAATCGCCACTTGCCGCACACGCTGCTATCCTGCATACCTTGACTGCAGCAGGTTGCAGGAACAATCTCCAAGAGAAACCGTGAGGTTCACGGAGATCGACGAAGCAATCGATTGGCTGAAGGACAATAGCGAGATGGTCCTGGCCGGAACGGTCGTTGTGATTGCCGGAGTCACTTTCGCTGTCGTTGTCGGCGGAACCGGTGGTGCCGCGCTGCTCCTCGCGCCGGCCGTGATATTCGCATCGTCGACGGACGACACATCCAGCCCGCGAGTCGCAGCGGTGAAGCCATGACGACTCAAGACACTCTCTGGCATCCCCAGCAGGTAATCGGAAAGCATTGGAGAGAAGACCAGGCGCAGGAACAAACAGAGATTCTAAGCCTGGCACGAGACGCCCTCGATTTCGTCTCCGCTGCCGGCCAGCAATACAAATTTGAAGACTTCCAGAAGGGACTTCGAGTCGGTGCTCCCCTGCCCTCGGGAGCACCAACCGCATCCAGCGACTTCGCGACTCTCGAAGAGCGCCTGCGCAGGACGAAGGCCTTCTTCACGAAACTCCGCGACGAGTCCGACTCAGAGGAAGAGAGAGAGCTGATCCAGGTCATTCTCGACACACTTCTCTTCATCTCCGCGACAGGCCAACATGAGGCACTGGTGGACTACATCGAAGGCATCGAGTCAAATGCTCCGCCCTATGCCGTGGCCGCCTTCGATACGCGGGAGGAGGCAGAAGTCTGGCTCGGGAGCCACCCCTCCCCACCCCATCTGGCCAACGTGCTGATTGCGAACGATTATCATACTGTCGTCTACGACCGCGCGACCAACCTCCGTCGCTTGGCTCATGGCAGCACCCTGAACGAATACCTCGCGGACCT
>QKJM01000650.1 GCA_003249315.1 Archangium sp. | reverse complement strand
TCCAGGGAGGGCGTCCGCCACGGCAGGAGGGCGGAGGACAGTTCTCTCGCGGGGAGGGGCGAGGCGGGGAGCGTTTCCAGGGAGGGCGTCCGCCACGGCAGGAGAGTGGGGGGCAGTTCCGGCGGGGTGAGCGACCCTCGGGTCCTCCGCGGGAGCCCAGGTCTCAGGGGCGCTCGGAGCAGCGGACGGGCAGGTCCGGGAGTGGGCCGCGGCAGGGTCGGGGTGGGGGGCCGGTCGTCTCGTACGCGCCCCGGTCCTCGGTGAAGGCCGAGGACGAGTCCGGCAACTAGCGGCAGCGCTCAGACTGGCAGACCACCTCCAGGAAGGTGGTGCTGCGTCCGCGTGCGAGGGCCCACAGGCAGCGCAGCACGCAGGTGGCGCCGAACTCCTGGTAGATGAGCCCAAGGTTCTCCAGCACTTCCCGTCCGGTGATGACTCCGCGCATGGGTCACTCCCTGTGTGCTTCGCGCCTTCCGGGCTGCACTTCCTGGACGGTGCGTACCCCCGTCTCTTCACCATGCAAAGGAACTGCCGGCTCCAACTCGGCGGAATTTCAGCGGATGTCCGCTCCTGGACGCGCCAAAGGGGCTGATTGTCGTTGAGGGATGCACGGAGATCTGCTCCGAGGTGCGATGCCCTTCCGGAAGGCCTGTCATTTCTACAGGGGCCTCGTGGAAAAGATGACGGGGTACGCTGTGCCTCCCGCCCGAGGAGCCTGGATGCGTCGCACCGCCATTTTCGCCATCACAACCGTGTCGCTGATGGTGGCGGGCTGCGCCACGACGGGAGCGGCGCACGACCCGAGGTGGGACTGTGAGGCGGGCGGGGCGTGGGCATGTGGCACGTGGGGGGACGAGCTGCTGGCGAGGGGCGACGCGAGGCAGGCGGAGGTGGCCTACGAGCGGGCGTGCGCGGGCGGGGTGATGCGGAGCTGCATCGCCCAGGGCCGGTTGCTGATGGAGCGAGGGGAGCTGGAGGCAGCGGACCTGCCGTTGCGCAAGGCGTACCTGTCCGAGGATTCGGAGGGCTACGAGGCGCTGGCGGACCTGTACGAGGCGAAGGCGGAGCGGGAGGTGGCGGGGAGGCTGCGGAGGGAGGCGCTGGCCATCGACAAACCGGATGCGGAGTTCGTCACTTCATTCCGGGCGTCCTCCCCGGATGGGGTGGGCACGGTGGGGATGGGCACGGCGGTGACGCTGAACGTGCAGCCGATGTTCCTCTTCGAGCGTCGGCTGAGCCTCGGGATGCACCTGGCCCTCCCCCTGTCCTCGGGACGAGGAGAGCTGGATGGCTTCATCGGCTACCAGCACTTCATGTCGACATGGCTGGTGGGGTACGGGCGGCTGCTGGTGGGGAGCTATGTGGGCGAGGAGCCAGGCCAGAGGCTCAACCTCGGGGCGGAGATGGGGGTGAAGCTGTGTTGGGGGCCGGTGGGGCACGTGGAGGTGGCGATGGGCACCTCGAGCGCGAGCCCCGTCCACGTGTCGGTGGGCCTCGGGCTCAACGCCATCTTCCTGTTGATCGCCGCACTGCGCTAGCCAGCCGAACCCTGGCCCGCGGAGGAGGGCGGAGGCGAGCCCGGGGACGCCCGGGTGAGGGGGAGGCGGACGAGTCGCGGCACGGAGAGCCGCTTCGGGTTAGAGAGAGGGCGTGTCTCCACCACCTCTCAAAGAGCCCGAGCGTCCGCTGTCATTGAAGGCCCGGTTGAAGAACGCGGGCAGCCTGTTCCGGCAACTGCCAGGGACCTTCCGCCTCTTCTGGGAGTCGAGCCCCAGGGGGGCGGTGGTGCTGGGGGTGTTGACGCTGGTGGGGGCGATGCTGCCGGCGGCCATCGCCTGGGTGGGCAAGCTGATCGTCGACGGGGTGGTGGCGGCGGCGCGGGAGGGTGGCGAGGCGGCGCGCGAGCGGGTGCTGGGGTTGGTGCTGCTGGAGTTCGGGCTGATGGTGGGCTCGGCGGTGGTGGACCGGGGGGTGTCGCTGACGCGGGAGCTGCTGCGGGCGAACCTGGGCAACCTGCTCAACGAGAAGATTCTCCAGAAGGCGCTTCGGCTCGAGCTGCGGCACTTCGAGGACTCGGACACCTACGACAAGATGCAGAACGCGCGGCGCGAGGCGAACAGCCGGCCGTTGTCGCTGGTGATGGAGGCATTCTCCATCGTGCGCAACGCGGTGACGCTGTCGACGTACGCGGTGCTGCTGGTGGCGCTGTCGCCGTGGAGCGTGGTGGTGCTGGTGGTGGCGAGCATTCCGGCCTTCCTCGCGGAGGCGCGGCTGGCGGAGGATGGCTTCCGGATGCACTCGTGGAGGGCGCCGGAGGGGCGGAAGCTGAACTACCTGGAGTGGATCCTCACGCGGGACAACCACGTGAAGGAGGTGAAGCTGTTCGGGTTGGGGCCTCTGGTGCTGGGGCGCTACCGCACGCTCTTCCAGAAGTTCTTCACCGAGGACCGGGCGCTGGCGGTGAGGAGGATGCAGTGGGGGCTGGGGCTGGGGCTGGTGTCGCTGGGCGCGTTCTACGGGTGCTACGCCTTCGTGGCGGGACGGGCGGCGCAGGGGGAGATTTCCGTGGGCGACATGGTGCTGTACGTGGCGGTGTTCCGTCAGGGGCAGGCGGCCTTCCAGGGCATCCTCTCCAGCCTGGGCAGCATGTATGAGGGGGCGCTCTTCATGAGCAACCTCTTCGCGTACCTGGGCATCGAGACGGGGCAGGAGGCGCCGCGGGTGCTGCCGGCGCGCACGGTGCCGAGGGGGAAGAACGCCATCGAGCTGCGCAACGTGTCGTTCCGCTACCCGGGGAAGGAGGGGTGGGCGCTGAGGAACGTGACGTTGCGGCTGGAGCCGGGGGAGAAGCTGGCGCTGGTGGGGGAGAACGGGGCCGGGAAGAGCACGCTGGTGAAGCTGCTGCTGCGGCTGTACGAGCCGACCGAGGGGGAGATTCTCTACGGCGGGGTGAACGTGAAGGACATGGACCCGGAGGATCTGCGCTCACGCTTCGGGGCGGTGTTCCAGGACTTCGTGCGCTACCAGTTCAGCGTGGCGGAGAACATCGGGCTGGGGCACGTGCTGGCGCTGGAGGACCGGAACCGGATTGTGAGGGCGGCGGAGGATGGAGGGGCGAGCGCGGTCATCTCCACCCTGCCTCGGCAGTACGACACGATGCTGGGAGGCTGGTTCGAGAAGGGGCACGAGCTGAGCGGAGGCCAATGGCAGAAGCTGGGCGTGGCGAGGGCCTTCATGCGGGAGGACGCGGAGGTGCTCATTCTGGACGATCCTACGGCGAGCATCGACGCGGAGGCGGAGCACGCGCTGTTCGAGCGCTTCCAGGCCCTGGCGGCGGATC
>QKJM01000709.1 GCA_003249315.1 Archangium sp. | reverse complement strand
GCCCTCGATGCGCCCCAGACGGTGCGGGCGAGGCTGCGCGCCCAACCCATGGAATTCCTGCGGCACTACGAAGACGTCCTGGGACTTGCGGGGGAGATCGGACGGGACGACTACCCTCTCACCCCCTCCCACCTCCAGGCGGCACGACAGGAGATGAGCCAGAGCCCGATCAAGAAGGGAAAGGTGCAACTGGATGAGTTCCTCCAGGCCGAGCTGAGCCAGGAGCCCCAGGTGGGCTTCATCATCGGGGTCGGCGCGAACGAGGTCGCCGGCGTGCTCCTGCCCATCGCCACCAGCCTCACCTACAACATCTCCCCGGACAAGGTGCTGGTCACCGGCGCAGTCTCCTCCGCCGCGCCCAACGCCGCCGAGATGGACATGGCGGTGCAGATGACCCAGCAGTCGGCGCGGGAGGCCCTGACCCTGGTGGAGAACTATCTGCAGGGCCTGGCGCCGAAGGTGAACGTGCCGCGGCTCCTGGGGGAGTTCCTCGACAAGTACACCGTGCACCACCAGCTGCTCTCCGCCTCCTACGCGGTGGGCGGCCCGTCGGCCGGGTACGCCCTGGCCCTCAACACCCTGTCGGCGCTCCTGCTCATCCCGGTCCAGAACGACTTCGGCATCACCGGGGCGCCCTGGACCAAGGGCGTCAAGCGAGGGGAAGTCGGCAGCCCGGTGATCATCGGCGGCCACAAAAAGAAGGCCGAGACCGTGCTCCAGCATCTGCGGCGCATGTTCATGCCCTTGCAGAACTACAAAGACCTGGAGCCCGAGTTCCTGGCCGCGTACTGGTCCCAGGGCAAGGACATCCTGGGCGTCACCCATTTCGGCGACCTGGTTCCCGAGGTGATGTGGCTCGGCGCCGAGTACGACGAAGAGCTGCGGCAGCTCATCACCCTGCGCATCGATTATAAGTGCCGCAAGCACCGGGGGGAGCGACCTCCCGGGGAGATGAAGGAGAAGATCCTCGAGGGGAAGGGCCGACTGCGCTCCGCCCTGGAAGAGGAGCTCGTCCGCCGGATTGAAGCGATCCGGGAGTACCTTCAGAGCCCCGACCCGGATCCCCACCTCTCGCTCGAGGAGATCTTCCGTCGGGGCCGGCGCCGCCGGCTGTGGGGCCTCGATCGCCTGAGGCCGCGCCGGAGGCGGGAGGATACGGAGATCGTCCGCGAGACCTGACCGCCGTTCCCTGGTAAGCCCCGCGGCATTCCTACGGCCCGACCGCGCTCGGGGGGTTCCCAAACCCTGCCCACGTGTGGCATTCTCCGGCATCGAGCTCCACGGGGGGGGATACCCCAGCGAGGAGACACCACGTGAACAAGACGAACGAGCGTCGGTCCGCCGAGCGGAGGCCCCGCGGCGCCCCCCCCAAGCCCTCCTATGACCCGTTCAACCCGGAGAACGTCCCGGTCCACTGCCCGTCGTGTCAGAAGAAGCGCTCCGCGCCGAAGTCGCTCAAGCCCGCCGGAGAGGACACGCGACGGTGCGAAGCGTGCGGGCGGGTGGAACGCTGGCTGAGGCCTGACCGGATCCTGCACGGAGACCGCCGCTACAAACGCCTCGTCGCGCGGCAGCGGCAGAAGTTCGGCGACCTGGATATGATTCTGCCCCAGTGGATCGCCGACCCGGAGGAGTGATAGCTCCCGCACCTCCGCAGCGACTGCGCCCGTTCCCCCGTTCCTGAACGCACGAAGGCCCTCCCACCGGGAGGGCCTTCGCATCGAGAGTTCGCGAGGCGGCGAGCGGCCTAGTCGTCCGCTTCGATCTCGGCCTCCACCAACTCCACCTCCTCGTCGTCCTCCACGTCCACGCCCAGAGCGCCGAGCTCCTCTGCCAACTCGGCGTCACTGAGCTCCGACTCCCGAGGTTTGACCACCGGCTCCCACACCACGCCCTCGTCGTGCACCTCGATCGCGGCCTTGCGGTACCGGGCCAGGCCGGTGCCCGCGGGAATCAGGCGGCCCATGATCACGTTTTCCTTCAGGCCGCGCAGGTAGTCCACCTTGGCCTCGATGGAGGCCTGGGTGAGCACCTTGGTCGTCTCCTGGAAGCTCGCCGCGGAGATGAAGCTCTCCGTGGAGAGGCTCGCCTTGGTGATTCCCAGCAGCATGGGCACGCCGATGGCCGGCTCGCCCCCCTTGGCCACGACCTTGCGGTTCTCCTCCTCGAAGACCTTGCGCTCCACCTGCTCTTTGAGGAGGAAGTCGGTGTCGCCCACCTCTTTGATCTCCACCCGACGCAGCATCTGCCGGACGATGACCTCGATGTGCTTGTCGTTGATGTCCACGCCCTGGAGCCGGTAGACCTCTTGGATCTCGTCCACCAGGTACTTCATCAGCTCCTTCTCGCCCAGGACCTTGAGCACTTCGTGGGGGTTGGTGGCGCCGTCCATGAGCGGCTCACCCGCCCGGACGTGATCGCCCTCCCGCACCGACACGTGCTTGCCGCGGGGGATCAGGTAGATCTTCGCCTCGCCCACGTCGGGGGTGACGACGATCTTGCGCTTGCCGCGGGTGTCCTTGCCGAAGGAGACCGCGCCGTCGATCTCGGAGATGAGGGCGAAGTCCTTGGGCTTGCGGGCCTCGAAGAGCTCGTCGACCCGCGGCAGGCCGCCGGTGATGTCCTTGGTCTTGGTGGTCTCCCGGGGGATCTTGGCGATCACGTCGCCGGCCGAGACCTCCTTCCCCTCCTCCACTGCGATGTTCGCCCCGACGGGGAGCAGGTACCGGGTCAGGGTCTCCCCGGTCTCCACGCTCTTGATCGAGACCCGCGGCCGGTAGTCGGCGCCACGGCTCTCGATGATCACCTTTCGCGACATGCCGGTGACTTCGTCGAGCTGCTCGCGCATCGTGACGCCCTCGAGCACGTCGCCGAACTTCACCCGGCCGCTCATCTCGGTGAGCATGGGGTTGGTGTAGGGGTCCCACTCGGCCAGCAGTTGGCCGGCCTGCACCGCGCCGCCCTCGGCCACCTTCAAGTTGGCGCCGTACACGACGGGGTACTTCTCGCGCTCCCGCCCCTCCGCGTCGAGCACCGCCACTTCGCCGTTGCGGCTCATGGCCACGATCCGGCCGTCGGCAGTGGTCACGGTCTGCAGGTGCAGGTACTTCACCGTGCCCGGGTGGCGGGCGTCGAGGGTCGACTGCTCCACCCGCTTCGAGGCCGTGCCGCCGATATGGAAGGTCCGCATGGTCAGCTGGGTACCGGGCTCGCCGATGGACTGGGCGGCGATGATGCCCACCGCCTCGCCCATGTTGACCTGACGGCCGCGGGCCAGATCGCGGCCGTAGCACTCCGCACACAGGCCGTTTTTGGCCTGACAGGTAAGCACGCTGCGGATCAGCAC
>QKJM01000514.1 GCA_003249315.1 Archangium sp. | reverse complement strand
AGAAGAAGCAGGGGCCCATCGCCAGCCACCCCCCTCCGCGTCACCGCCTGTTCACCTGTGGGCCGACTTCTCCAGCGGCCCCTTGGCCGGCCGCCCGTAGAGGAGCTGGTAGGTGTTGTAGGAGCGCAGCACCCGCTTGATGTAGCCGCGCGTCTCCGAGATGGGCACCTCCTCCACCCACTCATCCAGCTCCATCCCCGAGCGCTCGGAGCGCCAGCGGTTGATGGCGCCGGGGCCGGCGTTGTAGCTGCCCACCGCGAAGGCGGTATGTCCGGAGAAGCGCTTGAGGAGCGAGCCGAGGTAGTGCGCTCCCAGGCGGATGTTGAGGTCCGGATCCAACAGCTTCCGCGTCGTCACCCGCCCCAGCCGGAGCTGGCGCGCCACCGCCCTGGCCGTGGAGGGCATGAGCTGCGTGAGGCCCAGCGCCCCGGCCCACGAGAGCGCGTTTGGATCCAACGCGCTCTCTTCGCGCATCAGCGCCTGGAGCAGATCCGGCTCCACGCCGGCCGAGGCGGTGTGCTTCTCGATCAGCTCCCGGAAGGCGTTGGGATAGGCCACCTCCCACGTGGGGCGCGTCTCCGGGGTGATCCGCCCGCTCAGGTCGCGCCGGAGGGCCACCCGGGCCACGGCGTGGGCGCCCCGCTCGTCCCCGGCGAGCGCCAGCAGGTGGACGATCAACCGGATGGGCTCGGCGGGCAGGCTCGTGCGGTCGATGGCCAGCAACTCGGAGGAGGCGGCCTCGGGGAAGCCCAGGCGCAGCAGCTCCACCGCCGAGAGGAAGTGCGCATCCTTCTCCATGTCTCCCACATGAAGGGGCCAGGGCTCGCGGCGCTCCTGCCCGGTGAAGTCCAGCCGCGGCGTCACCCGCTCCAGCCGCTCCGGCTCCACCTCGCCGACCATGGTGCGCGCCATCAACCCATAGTAGGTGGCGGGGTGCTCCACCGCGAGCTGCTCGAAGATTTCCGCGGCGGCCCGCGCCTCGCCCCGCTCCTGCAGGGTACGGGCCCGCCAGTACCGCGCACGCTCCACGTCATACGTCTCGTCCGCATCGGCGAAGCGCTGCTCGATCTGATCGAGGAGCGCCAGCCCCCCGTCCGGAGCCCGGGCCTTGCGGGCGAGCCAGAAGTCCTTGAAGAGCGCCTCGCCAAGGAAGTCCCCCTGCGGGTAGAGGCGCGCGAGCTCCTTGAGCCTCTGGGAGGCCTGCTCGGGGCGACCCGTCTTCTCGTAGAGGTCCGCGGCGAAGAAGAGCGCGTCGTCGGCGAAGGAGTGATCCGGGAAGTCGTGGGCGAGGCGCTCGTACGTCTCGGGCCCCTGGGTCTGATCCACGATGGATCGGGAAGAGCCGAGCACGTAGAGGACACGCGGCAGCAGCTCGCGATCCTCGCACTTCTCCGCCACGGGGGTGAGGACGGCGATGGCACGGGTGTGCTCGCGCTGCTTGCGCAGGCCCTTGCCATAGATGAAGTGGGCGCGACAGGCGAGCGGATCCGGCAGCTTCAACCGGGACAGCAGCGGCTTGAGAACGCTCAGTCCCTGGCTGTTGCGATGCATCTCCACGAGCCGCTCGCCACGCTCCACCTGCATCTCCAGGGAAGGCTGGAGGCCCTTGAGGCGACGCTCGGCCTGGCTGACCAGGGGCGAGAGCGGGTGGGAGGCCCACAGGCGCCAGAGTGCCTCGCGCTCGCGCGCGCGATCCTTCATCTCGGCGGCGATGTCGGCGCTGGCCAGGAGGGCCTCGGCGGCGATGTTGCGTCCCCAGGAAGGCGAGGCCCGCAGCGCCAGGGGCTCGAGCGCGGCCAGGGCCGCATCGAAGTCCTTCGCCTGTCGCAGGACGCGACCGAGCGTCAGGCGCGCCTCGGGATAGAAGCGGGAGTCCTCGGCCACCCGGGCCAGCAGCGGAGCCGCGTCGGAGAAGCGACCGAGCGATTCGAGGGCCATCCCTGCGTGGGTGAGGCAGCGATCGCGCATGGCGGGGTAGTCCTCCGCGAGGGAGGCCATCTCCGCGGCGGCAAGGGCGTGCTCCTCGGCGCGCACGGCGCTGAGGGCGCGCAGGTAGCGCACCGGCAACGCGTCACCCTGCCCGTCCAGCAGCGTGCGGGCCTGGGCGTATCGACCCTTGTCGAAGGCCTCCTTGGCCTCCTTCAGCGGCCCCTCGGCGAAGTACGGGGAGAGATCCTCCACCCCATAGCGGCGGCCTCGCACGACCGGCGCCGGAGCCGGAGGTGGTGCCTCGTCGGGAAAGGCGGGGTTTCGCACCTCCACGTACCCGGGGGGAATGGGGCTCGGCTCTGCGTCCGGGGGTGGAGACAACTCGGCCTCGGACGGAGCGTTCCCCGTGTGTGTCTGGGGAGCAGGGGTGGGCTCCTCGGCGGGCTGCGCCTGGGTGAAGGCGAGCGACACGACGGCGGCGGTGGCGATCAGTGGAACGAAGGCTTTCATGAGGTGGGGGTCCCCGGAAGGTGATGCACCCGGAAGGCGCGGGCGACAACCCATGACGAGGAAAAAATTTCAGGGAGCGGACGGAGGTTAGACTGCGCACCAGCCATGGACATCCGCACACAGAGCGAGCTGCTCGCCTCCATCGTCGGCCTGGCGCTCGGGCTCTCCATGCTGTTGAGGGCGGGACGTCCGCGGGTGCTCACGCTCTACTCGGTCTTCTCGTTGACGGTGGGGGGGTACTACCTCTCCAGCTTCTTCCATAGCCTCTTCGCCTCCGCCGAGTACCCGTGGAGTTCGCGGGTGGCGGTGGGCGCCACCATTCTACTCGCGTCGCTGGTGCCTGGGGCGGCTGCGGCCTTCTTCCTCGAATTTCTCGGAGTGAGCAAGGGCACGCACCTGCTCGGCAGGCGGCTCGCTGTCCTGTCGGCCGTCTTCGGCCTGACGGTGGCGGTGACGCCGCTGGCGGACAAGACCTGGGCCCGGGTGGCCATCAGCACCTGGGTGGTGGCGGCCATGCTGGCCCCGCTCTCGTTGCTTCTCCGACGAATCCGCACCACCGAGTCGCGAATCGAGCGACTGAGGTTGACGTATCTGGCCATTGGCGGGGGGGCGGCCATCGCCCTCAGCGCGTTGGATCTGCTGGCCCGCTTCGGCATCCCCTTCCCCACCCTGGGGCCGGTCCTCTCCACCCTCTACCTCTTCTTCCTCGCCCAGACGCTGCTGCGGCTGCGGCTGATGGATCTGCACGAGCTACTGGGGAAGATCGCCTCTCAGACGGTGCTGGCCATCATCCTCGCCGCGGTCTTCACCGTGCTGACGGTGTGGGTGGATCCGAGCAACACCTCGCTCTTCCTCTTCAACACGGGGGTGGCGGCCTTCGTCATCCTCATCCTCCTGGAGCCGCTGCGG
>QKJM01000192.1 GCA_003249315.1 Archangium sp. | reverse complement strand
CAGAGGGTGCGCTGGGCAACAACACCACCGTCACCAGTCGCGTCCCTACGGCCGTGGCCGGCGGACTCATCTTCTCCAGCATTTCCGTAAAGGCGGGGCGATTTTCCTGTGCCCTGACGACGCCGGGTTCTCCCTACTGCTGGGGACTCAATGATGTTGGTCAGATCGGCGACGGCACCACGACCACCCGCCTCGTCCCCACTGCTGTCGCTCCCTACTGATCCTTCCCTCAGTACGCAAGAAAAGGGGCAGTGGAAGGAAAGCAGCCACGCTTTGCCATCCGACACTTGTTCTTTTCCCCTTGGGCGCTATACTCACCAGGTTCCCGAAAACGCGCAATGCAATCTGCCGGAATCTCCGACCATCTGGCCGTCGGGTCGATTCCGTCATGAGGAGAGCCATGAAAATACTGACGTGGATACTGGTTGTGTTTCTGATGACCGCCTGTGATGAAAAGAGCACAGGCTCCGATTCCTGCGGAGACGGGGTCCTCGACGTGGGTGAACAGTGCGACGGTGATGCCTTCGGCAACGAGACCTGCATTACCCAGGGATACAACGGCGGCACCCTCGCCTGCGACGACCAGTGCCGGCTGGTGCTCACCGCCTGCGAGGCCGAGGGCCGCTGCGGAGACGGCATCGTCCAGACCGAATACGATGAGGAGTGTGAGGCCGGCGTCTCCACGGAGAGCTGCGAAGAACTGGAACGGGGAACCGGCACAGCGGTGTGCGATGCCAACTGCCGCTACGACTACTCCGGCTGCACCGCAAGCAGCGTCTGTGGAGACGGGACCATCGAAGACGTGGAGGAGTGTGAGGGGAGCAACCTCAACGACAGCACCTGCATCACCCTTGGGTACTACGGCGGCACCCTCGGGTGCGACGACAACTGCTACTTCGACATTACCAGTTGTGCCGCCGTGGGCCAGTGCGGGGACAACACGATCCAGTCCGAATGGAGCGAGGAGTGTGACGGCTCGAACCTGCAGAACGCAACCTGCGCAAGCCTTGGATACTACGGTGGCACCCTCGCCTGCGACGAGGACTGCGGCTATGACCTCTCGGACTGTGCAGCCGCGGGCATGTGCGGCGACGACATCGTACAGACCACCGAGGGTGAAGAGTGTGACGGCACGAGCCTGCAGGGAGAGACCTGCGAGAGCTTCGGCCACGACTACGGTGGCACCCTCACCTGTGATGAGAACTGCAACTACGACCTCTCGGGCTGTCTGGGATGGTGTGGCGACGGCATCATCGAAGGGGGACAGGGGGAGACCTGTGAAACCGGCAACCTGAACGGCGCCTCCTGTACATCCCTGGGGTATCTGCAAGGAGGAACCCTCGCCTGCGATCAGTGCCACTATGATGTGACGGATTGCATCCGGTTTACCGAGATTTCCGGAGGGAATCAACACTCCTGCGGGCTGACGAGCGAAGGTATCGCCTACTGCTGGGGCCGGAACAACTATGGACAACTCGGTGACAACACGACCGCCGAGCGGCACGTTCCCACAGCGGTGTTCGGGGGCCACAGCTTCATCCACATCGCGGCAGGCGGCAACCACACCTGCGCCATCGCCACCACCGGTACCACCTACTGCTGGGGGCTCAACAGCTCCGGCGAGTTGGGAGACAACTCGACCACAAACCGATTCCAGCCCACGGCGGTCTACGGGACGAACACCTTCACACAGATCGCCTCCGGCGCCTCCCACACCTGCGCGCTGACCTCCAGCGGACAGGCCTGGTGCTGGGGACTCAACACCTACGGAGCGCTGGGGAACAACTCCACTACGCAGCGGGAATATCCCGTCGCCGTGCAAGGAGGGCTCGCCTTCGCCCGCATAAACGCGGGCGGTGACTTCTCCTGTGGCACCCTGGCGAACGGGACCGCCTACTGCTGGGGACACAACAATTACGGCCAACTGGGGGACAACTCCACGACCGATCGTATCGTCCCCACCCCCGTATCCGGGGGGCTCACCTATTCCATAATCCGGACCGCATACTTCCACACTTGCGCCCTCTCCCTGAGCGGATCCGCCTACTGCTGGGGATTCAACAACGCCGGTCAACTCGGTGACGACACGATACTCGATCGGCACGTCCCCACGGCGGTGCACGGAGGACTCTCCCTGGCCGGCATCTCCGTGGGATATGCCTTCTCCTGCGGGCGCACGGCCGGCGGAGCGGCCTACTGCTGGGGTTCCAACTCCTCCGGTCAACTGGGCGACAATACGACTTTGGGTAAGCATGTCCCCACGGCGGTTCAGGGGGGGCTCTCCTTCTCAACCGTCGAAGCAGGGGACGGTGACCATGCCTGCGGGGTGACCACCCTCGGCACCCCTTACTGCTGGGGATGGAACCAGTATGGACAGATCGGGGACAACACGGCGGTCACCCGCCTCGTGCCCACCCCCGTCACCCCCATCTGAGCGTGCACCTACTGCGGGGAGCCCTTGGGCTCGAGGTCCTCCGGTGCCGGTTCCAAGGCCTCGGGCTCGGGGTCGGAGGCGTCGGCGGATGAATCACCATCCGTGAACACAGACGCTTCTTTCTCCGTGACGACTTTGGGTTCGGGATGCTGGGGCGTCTTGGGGAGGAGGATGAACATCCCGATGCCCACGGCGAACATGACGAAGGCGAGGTACTGGGCCGGGGTGAGCCCCAGATAGCGGAGATCCGCCGTGCGCAGGAAGTCCAGGGCGAAGCGCATTGGGGCGTACATCACAAAGAGGAGGGCCGTGGTGAACCCGGCGAACTTCTTTCCCTTACGGTTGAGGGCATAAAAGACCGCGAGCATGACGAAGGTGTAGAGAAACTCGTAGAGCCCCAGATCATGGCGCCCGGCGAACTCGTGGACATTCATCCACTGATCCTGGTGGTTGACGGGCCACTTCACGGAGAACCACGAGCTGGTGAAATAGCCCGGGTGGTCGTGGGCGAAGGAGCAGCCGAGACGCCCGAAGACCCAGGCGTGGACACCGCCCCACATGAGGACGTCGAGGTAGGGCAGAAGCCGCTGCCTGCGCCATCTGAGGTAACCGAAGACGGCCAGCAGGAGGCCGATCATCCCCCCGAAGGAGGCGATGCCGTCCCAGATGCGGATGAGGATCAGGGGATCCTTGAGCACGCGGTGGGGCTGGTAGGCCAGGATCTCGAAGAGGTGCGACCCCACGAAGATGCCGATAATCACCCACAAGAGCAGCTCCGACATGTACAGGTTGTTCACCCCGACCTTGAAGGCCCGGGACTGGGAGACGTACATCCCCGTGAGGATGGCGAGCCCGACGAGGATCCCGAAGACGTGGATGGTGAAGGGGCCGACCTTGAAGGGGGCCGTGTGGAGGTAGGGGAAGATGGGCCCGAGGGCCAGGGTCGGGATGTCGGTGAAGAGGTGCATGGGTGTTCCGTGCCGGCATTCACCGCGGTTCATCCCGCGGCGTCAGGGCCTCCAGCCAGTTGTAACCACTGAGGAGAAAAACACAAGGGCGGAGGGGGGATCAACTGCCGGCGACGCGGGAGGCGCTGGCGGCGCCGGCCACGCGGCGGCGGGCCTCGAAGTGTTTGTGCACCTCGAAGACGAAGTTGTCGAGGTTCTCGAGGTCCATGGGCTCCCCGTTGAGGGCCACGGTGAGGGCCGGCATGCCGATGCGCTCCGACACGTGGAAGAACTGCGCCTCGGCGATCTTGTTGGGCATGCACTCGAGGGGCCCCACGGAGACCACGCCGCTCACGATCCCCTCCTGATACTCATGGACGGGGCCGCCCAGGGTGAGGATGGCCTCGCCCACCAGATCCTCGCGGATATAGGGCCGGGAGGCATCGATGGAGGCCTTGGTCCTTGTCCGGTTCGGCCACTTCAGGTACTGCACGCCCAGATCATACAGGCGATTGAGGACCGACTGCTGGATGAAGGTGGTGATGGCCCGTGAGAAAACCCCGTCGTCCGATGGGAACCGGCCGCGGCTTATCTCCACGCCGTTGATGTGGTCGGTGTACTCCAGCCACTCCATGAAGGGGGCGAACTTCACGCCGATGCCGCGCTCCTCGAGGCGGTTGATGACGAAGTCGTTGGAGAAGGGGTCGAGCCGGACGTAGATCTCGCCCACCACCGAGACCCGCGGGATGGGGCGGAACTCCTTGACGGCGGCGAGCTCCTCGAGGGCCTCGCGGAGCAGGGCCCTGAGCCCGAAGAGCCCGCCCGCGATCTCCATGAGGGCGCCCGTGAGGGAGGGGGCCGGCGTGGACTCGAGCATGGTCACGGCGCGCGCGTAATAGCGGTCGTAGATCTCCTGGGTCCTCCCCTTCTCACGCTCCAGGGGCCGCACATCGAGGAGCGCCTCGTAGAGCATGTCGCCGAAGACGAAGGACGCGTAGGACTTGAGGGCCAGCCCCTTGGAGATGCCCGCGAAGTAGTCGGAGTCGGGCTGGGAGACCACGGAGACGCGGTCGGAGAGCCCCAGCTCCCGGATCACGACCTTGTGGTACATGTTGTACATGCCGAAGCGGCAGGGACCGTTGGCCGTGGGCATGAAGAAGGCGAAGCGCTCCTCGGGGGCGGTCCCCTCGACGCGCTCCAGCAGGCTCCCCAGGGTCACGATGGCGGGCAGGCACTCCTTGCCGGAGCTGTGCTTGCGCCCCAGTGCCAGGGCCCTGGCGCCGGGCATGGGGAGGGCCTCGGCGTTGAACCCATCGCCGCGGAGGGTGGCGGCGATGATGGGGGCGTTCTCCCCCATGCGCGGGAAGAGGAGGCGGTCCTCCCGGCGGCGCACGTCAGCCAGCGTCGGCGAGTCGAGCTCCACGAGCTTGAGCTGCTTGCGGGTGCGCGCCGCGGACCGGTGACCGGCGCCCAGGTCGGTCTTCACGCAGTACAGGAAGGCCTCCAGGCGGGTCTTGGTGCCCGCGTCGCCGCTGTGTCCATCGGTCTCGATGACGGCGGAGGGCTTGCCGTCCATGATGTAACTGAAGAAGTGCAGGTTGAAGGAGTCGGGGCCGCAGCTGTAGTTGGAGCAGAAGACGGCGTAGTGGTTCTCGGTCCTGCGCACCTGGTGGGCCGCCCTGAGGTTGAGCTGGCTGTACCCCCAGTACACCTCCCTGTACACGGGGACGGTGTCGTCCACGGTGTAGGCGTCCACGGGGACGGCCACGGCCCCCAGCTCGCGCAGGAGCGCCGGGACGTTGGAGTTGAGGACGTCGTTGTAGATGGTGTAGGCCCGCCCCAGTACCACGATGACCGGCAGATCGTGCTCCCTGGCGAACTCCATGGCCCTGGTCCCCAACTGGGACACCTGGCGCTCGAAGCTGCGCTGGGCCTCGTAGGCGACCTCATAGGCATCAAGGACGCGCTGCTTGTGTTCCACGCCGAAGTCCTTGGCCACACGGAACACGGAGTCCACGAAGAGCCTGGAGCGCAGGTTCCCGGGCCCCATGTCGATGACGGGGCTGTGGACCTTGAGGTGCTGTCGGTTCCCGAGGCTGAGGCCGAGGATGTCGCCCGACGCCTGGGAGAGGGGACAGACCGTGGAGTAGGGCTCGTCGTCGACCCGGGGCAGGTCGCGGAGCATGGGCATGAAGAGGTGATCCACGCCGCGCTGAGCCAGCTCGGAGACGATGCCGCCGTACAGCTGCATGGGCGCGCACATGGGGACGTTGCCCTCCTCGATGCCGCGCTTGAGGTGGGCCTGGGTCGCCCCGGTGATCACCACGGGATCGAGCCCCAGCTCCCGCAGGAGGGTGGCGAAGAAGGGGAAGAGCCCCTTGAGGATGAACTCCTCGGTGAGCCCGACCCTGGGGTTGCCCCGGTCGACGCTGACCGCCTCCACAAAGGCCGCCAGCAGCTCACGCCGTTCACGGAAGGGATCGGGCGCGCGGTCCGGCAAGGAGAAGCCCGAGCGGTTGCCCTTGTCGTACAACGAGCAGGCGCCGCCCCATATGAAGCGCCTGGTCTCGCCCCCGGCCTCCACGGCCAGCCGGTCGATGCGGCACCGGTTCCCGGTGCCGCCGCAGCCCGAGGTGCTCTTGCACACGAAGCTGTCGCGGGCAATAAGGCGGGCCTTCACGAAGGTCTCCATGTCCACGGTGTCGAGCTGGTCCAGGGCGATCTCGTCACGGGCCAGCAGGCCGATGCCCAGCGCGCCGACGAGGCCCGGATCCGGGGGCACCACCACGGGCCGCCCCGTCTGCCGCGCCGCCGCGGCGGCCAGCGCCCGTGAGGAGAAGGGCATGCCCTGGCAGAAGATCTTCCTGCCCACGGTGCGCGAACCCTTCACGCGGTTCAGGTAGTTCTGGATTATGGAGTCGTAGATGCCCGCGATGACCGTGTCGCGGGCGACGCCGCTGCCGAGGGCCTGGTCGATGACCTCGGCCATGAAGACGCTGCAGTGCTGCCCGAGGGAGATCCCCCCGGAAGCCTGCTCGGCTATGGCGGACAGATCCGTCACCGAGGCGACGCCCTGGAACTTGCTCCCCTGCTCCTCGATGAAGGAGCCCGTGCCGGCACTGCACGCCTCGTTCATGGCGGAATCAAAGATCTCGCCGTGATCGAGCCGGATGTACTTGGCGTCCTGGCCGCCGATCTCGAAGATGGTGTCCACCTCGGGGTCGTAGTAGGTGGCGCCCCGGGCGTGGGCGGCGATCTCGTTGAGGATGAACACCCGGTCGTCCCCGTAGCAGGAGCGGAGCATGGAGCCGGTGATCTCGCGACCCGAGCCCGTGGCTCCCATGGCCACCACGCGCATGTCGGGAGACCCGGCGCTCAGGAAGGCCGAGACAAGGCGCCTGGCCGCCTCCACCGGGTTGCCCTCGGTGCGGGTGTAGTGATCCCACAGGGGGACGCCCAGTTCGGCGTCCAGGGCCACAATCTTGGAGCCCGTGGAGCCCATGTCGAACCCCAGGATGACGGCGCGCTGGCCATCCATGGCCGGCAGCGGCGGCGCCTCCACATAGGTGACCTGGTCCAGGTGCGCGGACAAGGGTGGGAGCTTCTCGAAGGGGCTGTCGGCCCGCGGAGCGAACCAGTCCCCTTCGACGAATCCCTCGGAGAGCCGCAGATCACCGGCGTGGGCCTCGAAGGCGGCTCCCATGGCTTCGTAGTAGAGCGGCTCCTCGCCCTCGTCCCGGTGGAGCCGCATGCCCTTCTCGGTGCAGAAGCTCTCCATATGGCGCACAAACCGCCGCGACCGGGTCACGCCGCCGGCCAGCCACACATCAGCGGGCGCCAGCGCGGGCTTGATGAGGACCTCCACGTTCTCGGCCACGGCATCGAAGAGCCCGGCGAGGATGCGCTCCCGGGACTCCCCCTTGTTGGCCAGATGGGTCATGTCGGTCTTGAGGATGACGGGACAGCGGCCCGACAGCGGGGCTCCGGACTCCACGTCCATGGCGAGGTCGTCGGAGGCCTCCACCGTGAGCCCGAAGCGCTCCGTGAGCTGGCGCAGGAAGTTCCCCGTGCCCTGACTGCACCGCCCGTTCTCGCGGAGCACATGCCGGTCCTGGTCACGCAGCTCCAGCACCGAGAAGCCGTGGGCCCCCACACAGACCAGGGTCGAGGGGAAGGCCCCGGGGTGAGCAGCCAGAAACCCCGAGGCGAGCGCCCTGGGCGTGGGAACACGGGACAGGTCCAGCAGCCCCGCCAGGCGGCCTGTGACGGCCCCGCCGTGGTACGCGGTCAGCGGCAGCGTGGCCAGAATGCGGCCCAGGTGCTCCAGGGGGTTCTTCTCATGGGCGACAACTGAACTCAGTGTATAATTTTTCTCGGAACCGATCACGGAGAGTTCCGCGATGCGGATATTCTCGGCGCCGATATCAATTCCCAAATATTTGTATTCTTTCATTTTTAATCTCTCTACCAAAGAACCGACCCTTTCCCGGGTCACCTGAACCGATATATCAACACTTCCCGTTTTGTCAACCTTATGAGCACAAATCCCACCGGCGGATCGTCGGTTTGTTGGATATCCGGTTCAGTACCACCCCCTCCCCTCGTGCCGCGCTTTCTTTTCCATCTCCACGGCCCCCGCCGCCGGAGCCCCAAACTCACCTTGACACGGCGGGCCAAACTCCTTAGAACCGAGATACCCTCATTCGAACAGGAGACTCCCCTTATGTCCAAAGAAGTGACCGCCGCCAATTTTGATCAGGAAGTCATCAAATCCAACATCCCCGTCCTCGTGGACTTCTGGGCCCCCTGGTGCGCTCCCTGCCGCATGGTCGGCCCCATCATCGACGCTCTGGGCACTGAATACAACGGCCGCGTCAAGGTCGTCAAGTGCGACATCCAGCAGAATCAGGCCGTGGCCGTGCGCTACGGCATCCGCTCCATCCCCACGGTCACCCTCTTCCACGGTGGCCGCCCCATCGGCACCCTCATCGGCGCCCGGGCCAAGTCCGACTACGAGAACCTCATCAAAAAAGCCGAGAACTAATGGACTCCGTCACGCTGCGCCCCTGGCCCCTCAAGGTCCCGGCTTCGGCCTTCGGGCTCATGCAGGAGCTTGAGCGCCGGGCCGCCGCGCTCGACGAACGCGAAGCGCAGATAGCCCAGCGTGAAGAGGACGCCCGCAGGCGTGGCCTCGAGCAGGGGCTCCGTGAAGGTCGTGAGGAAATCCTCGCTCAAGCGGTGCAGTCCCTCGACGCGCTGGGGGCCGAGCGCCAGGCGCTGCGGGACGAATTCGCGGCGCGCCTGCCCGAGCTGGCGGCGGCGCTGACCGAGCGCATCCTGGGCCGCGAACTGACCTGCGATCCGTCGGCGCTGGCCTCCATGGTACACACACTCCTGGAAGAAAACGAACTGGGACCCGACGCCACCCTGGAGCTCTCCGGGGCCGATCTGCCCTGGGCCACGGCGCACACCGACCTCCTCGAGGCACCGGGTGTGACCTTCACCCTTGTGGAAAATCCCGATCTCCAGCCCGGAGAGGTGATCCTCTCCACGGCCCTGGCCCGCGTGGAGGGCACCCTGGACGTATTCCGCCGACAGATCGAGGCGCTGCTCGACCGAAGGAGTCCCCGTGGCGAAACCCCCGCTCTTTGACGACGCCCTGAACGCCGCCCAGTCCCTGCGTCCCGGCCACACCGCGGGCCGCGTGGAGAAGGTCGATCCGCTTCTGGTCAAGGCCCACCTCCCCCACGCTACCATGGGCGAGCTGGTCCTCCTGGGCCCCGCACGGGGGACCGCCCGGCTCAAGGCCGAAGTGGTGGCCGTCCGCGACGACAAGGTTCTCCTGGCGCCGCTGGGCTCCACCCAGGGCATCTCCCGTGAGTGGGAGGCCCACCCCACGGGCGCCCCCATGGCCGTGACCCTCTCGGAATCCCTCCTGGGACGCGTCATCGACGGCCTCGGAGAGCCCATGGACGACGGCGGCCCCATCCCCGGTGGCGAAGATCGTCCCCTCATCGCCCCCCCGCCCCATCCCCTGAAGCGCCGCCCCATCACCGAGCCCTTCGTCACAGGCGTCCGCGCCATCGACACCCTGCTCACCCTGGGCAAGGGGCAGCGGGTCGGGCTCTTCGCCGGCAGTGGCGTGGGCAAGTCGACCCTCATGGGCATGATCGCCCGTGAGGCCCGGGCCGACGTCATCGTGGTCTGTCTCGTGGGCGAGCGGGGCCGCGAGGTGAACGAATTCCTCACCGACTCCCTGGGGCCCGAGGGCCTCGAGCGCTCCGTGGTGGTGGTGTCCACCTCCGACAGCCCGGCCCTCGTGCGCGCCAAGGCGCCCCTCACCGCGACGGCGGTAGCCGAATACTTCAGGGACAGAGGTCTCGACGTGCTGCTCTTCATCGACTCCCTCACCCGCTTCTCCCGGGACGAGCGCGAGATCGCCCTGAGCCTCGGGGAACCCCCGGCCAGGCGCGGCTTTCCGCCCTCTGTCTTTGCCCGCCTTCCCGCTCTGCTGGAGCGCGCCGGCAACGGCGAGCAGGGCTCCATCACCGCCATCTACACGGTCCTCGTGGAGGGTGGCGACATGGAGGAGCCCGTCACCGACGAGGTGCGGGGCATCGTGGACGGTCACATCCTGCTCTCCCGCACCCTGGCCGCCCTGGGACACTTTCCCGCCATCGACGTCCCCGGCAGCGTCTCCAGGGTCATGGGCCGCGTCACCACGGCGGAACACCGCGCCGACGCCGCCGAGGTCAAGGGGCTCATCGCCGCCCTGGAGAAATCGCGGGATCTTTTGCGCGTGGGCGCCTACGAGCCAGGGGGCGATCCCCAGCTCGACCGCGCCGTGCAAAAATCCACCGCCCTGGAGGCCTTCCTGTGCCAGTCCCTCGACGACACGGCCCCCTTCGAGGATCACCTCGCCCGCCTCACCCTCCTGGTCAAAGCCTGAATATACAGAGGACATTCGCGGATCCCCGCCTTCTCGGGAGAGACTGGACCCCCTTCTACCGGAGCAGCTCGTCGACGATGGCCCGGGTCGTCTCGGCGGGCTCACCCGTGATGTTGGCCACGGGGAAGCGGTCCAGGTGCCACGCCTCCACCAGGTCCGTAACGCACTGGGCCATGGAGGCGGCGTGATACCCCCCCTCGAGAACGGCGACGATGCGGCCGCCGTTCACCTCTTCGGCTGTGGCCGTGAGCTCCCGGTAGATGGAGAGAAACCCCTGACGCGTGATGGTCATCTCGCCAAGGGGATCCTTCTCGTGCGCGTCAAAACCCGCGGCGACGAGCACCAGCTCGGGCCTGTACTCTCTGAGCACGGGCACAAAGAGCTCACGGACCACATGGAGGAGATCGGCGTCACCGGCGCGCCGCTCCAGGGCGGCGTTGAGGGTGAACCCCTCCCCGTCCCCGGTCCCACGCTCCTCGACAAGCCCTGTCCCGGGATAACTGCCGCGCTGATGGACGCTCAGGTAAAAGACGTCGGAGCGCTCATAGAAGGTCTCCTGGATCCCGTTGCCGTGATGAAAATCCAGATCGACCACGGCGACCCGAGAGGCCCCGGCCCCGAGGACCGCCTGCGCGGCGAGGGCGATGTTGTTGATCAGACAAAAGCCCATGGCCGCACCGGGGCAGGCGTGGTGCCCCGGCGGGCGTATGGCGGCGAAGGCCCTGCGTGGAGCCTCTCCGCGGTACACGGCCCGAGCCAGGTCCATGAGGGAACCCGCCGCGGTGGTGATGACCTCCCAGCTCTTCTCCCCATAGTAGGTCTGAGGATCCAGATAGCCCGAGCCCTTGTCCAGGAGGCGCTTCAGTCGTTCCACGTACGCCTCGGTGTGGACTGTGAGCAGCTCCTCGGGCCCAGCCTGCCGCAGCGGCCACCGCGGGATATCCACGAGGTCAGCCCGTTCCGCCAGCTCCCGGGTGATGGCCGCCATGCGTCCGGGGTTCTCGGGATGGAAGAGGTTGGGCCCCACATGGCCCAAAAAGAGCGGATCGGCCAAAAGGACGGCGTGCATCTCAGGTCTCGGCGGGGGGTGGAGCGCTGCGCTCCTCGGCGGCACGGAGATCCGCCGCCACCGCTGCGTGGCCCTGCTTCGCGGCGAGCTGTGCGGGAGTCCTGCCCAGGCGATTGGTCAGCCGAGGGTTCGCGCCCCGCTCGAGCAAAAGGGCGACAGCCTCCCGGGCGCCCCCGAAGGCCGCCCAGTGCAGGGGGTTCTCACCCTCGATGGTAGTACACCCAAGAGGCGCGCTGAAGTCCAGGAGGATCTTCATCACGTCCACATTGTTCTGGCGGGCCGCACGATGCAGCGGGGTTTTGCCCGTGCCCGCGCGTGCGTCCACCGTGGCGCCCTGGGAAAGCAGAAAAGCCACGACCTCAGCATGCCCCTCCCACGCCGCGCGGTGCAGGGGGGTCTCGTCGTACTGGTCCCGGTTGTCCACGGAGACGCCCTGGAAGAGCAGACTCTTCACTTCTTCCAGATCTCCTGCGGCCGCGGCTTCATTGAGGGGATGGTAGCTGTAGCTGTCAGTCATTTCCGACTCCCGGTTGACACTGTAGTTCAATTCCCCCGTCCCTGCCTACTCTTTTTTCAGAAAAGACCAGCCCCGAGCGGTTCGATGAAATGGGTCAGTCGCCGATGGTGATGCTCTGGGGAGAGGACATGATGAGCTTCATGAGCTCCTTTTGGGCGGCCTTGCCGGTCTTGCCGTTGATGGTCACGCCCTTGCCGCCTCCGCTCACGGAGATCATGCCGTTAATGACCCGGATGGTGGTCCCTCCGCCGCCCTGGGGCACGGTGATGCTGCTGTTCAGGGGGTCGTTGAGGGTCGCGCCGTCGGGGGACGCGGAGGAGCCCTCCTTGGGCGGGGCCACCTTGAACCGCTCCTGCATCCGGTAGCAGGCGCCGTCCACATAGCCGCTGCCCTTCTTGCGCCCGTTGCACAGCTCGACGAGGGTCTTCAGGTCGTGCCGGCCTATCTTCTTCATGTACCGGCAGATCATGTGGTCGGGGTTTGAGGCCTTCTTGCGCTCGCAGTTCCGGGTATAGAGCTCGGCAATGGGGCGATACTGGCCCCTGAGCGCAAGGAGGTCCCTGACCGAGGGCTCCGGGCAGGCGGTCCCCTTGGGCCAGGTGACCTTCACGAGCTTGAGGG
>QKJM01001047.1 GCA_003249315.1 Archangium sp. | reverse complement strand
GAAGGCCGAAGGGCTGTTAGACCTCCGGGCCCGATATGAGCCTCGTAATCGCCCAGGAAATCAGCCTTGCCTACGGCAAGAAGGTCCTCTTCGATAGTGAAAGCTTCTCCATCGGCCCCAAGGACCGCATAGGGTTGGTGGGGGCCAACGGTACGGGCAAGAGCACGCTGATGAAGCTGCTGGCCGGAGTGCATCAGCCGGACTCGGGGACCCTCACCTACCGGCGCAAGACACGGGTCGGCTACTTGCCGCAGGAATTGACGGGACTGCCCGAGGGCACCGTGGTGGACGCGGTGCTCAGCACGGTGCCCGGCCGGGACTCGCTGGAGGCTCGCCTTCGGGACACCGAGGAGGCACTCGCCGAGGCCACGAGTGAAGAAGATCAGATGGAGCTGGCCCAGTTGCTGGCGGACCTCCACACGGAGCTGAACCACTTCGAGGAGAACCATGGGCGGCACTACGCCGAGCGCATCCTCAAGGGTCTGGGCTTCCGAGAGGCGGACCTGGTCAGGCCCACGGAGGCGCTGAGTGGCGGCTGGAGGATGCGCGCGGCGCTGGCGGGATTGTTATTACAGGATCCGGACCTGCTGCTGATGGACGAGCCCACCAACCACCTGGACGTGCCGACGCTGGCGTGGTTCGACGGCTTCTTGAAGCGCTCGAACAAAGCGCTGGTGATGATCTCCCACGATCGTGACTTTCTCAATCAGCAGGTGGACCGGATCCTCTCACTGGAGGTGGAGGGGCTTCGCTCGTATGTGGGCAACTACGACGCCTACAAGAGACAGCGTGCCGAGGAGACAGAGCAGCTCCTGGCCCAGGCGGAGCGGGTGGAGGCGCGCAAGGCGGAGCTGCAGTCGTTCATCGATCGGTTCAGGGTCACCAAGGCGAGGCAGGCACAGAGTCGGGCGAAGATGCTGGAGCGGTTGGAGGAGGTGCGGGTGTTGGAGGAGCGGGCCACCATGCGCTTCCGCTTCCCGGAAGTGCAGCGCTCGGGGCGGGAGGTGGTGCTGCTGGAACGCATCCAGAAGCGATACGGGGACACGGTGGTGTACTCGGGGCTGGACGCTCGGGTGGAGCGCGAGCAGCGAATCGCGGTGGTGGGCGCCAATGGCGCGGGCAAGACGACGCTGCTGAAGCTCATGGCTGGCGAGCTGGAGCCGGATGGGGGCGCGGTGACGCTCGGGCACAACGTCGTGATGGGGTATTACGCGCAGCACCACGCGGACAAGCTGGACAAGCGCAACAGCATCATCGAGGAAGTGCGGCCGCTGGCGGCGGACAAGCCGGAGAGCTTCGTGAGGCGCGTACTCGGGTCGTTCCTGTTCTCGGGGGACGACGTGGAGAAGCCGATCGGCGTTCTGAGCGGTGGCGAGAGGGCGAGAGTGGCGCTGGCGAAGCTGCTGCTGGTGCCGTCGAACCTGATGCTGATGGACGAGCCGACGAACCATCTGGATCTGGACTCGACCGAGATGCTGATAGAGGCGCTGAAGGGGTACGGAGGGACGCTGGTGTTCGTGTCTCACAACCGGAGCTTCGTGAACGCGCTGGCGACGCACGTGTGGGATGTGGTGGGGGGCAAGGTGGAGCCGCACCCAGGCAACCTGGACGAATACCTGTACCACCAGGAGCAGCGGCGGCTCGCTCAGGGGGCGGAGGGGCCGGGGAACAAGCCGGCGGAGAAGACCTCCACTTCAGTGGAGAAGGATCGCAAGCGGATGGCGGTAGAGGCGCGGCCGAAGAGCAGCGCCGCGGAGAGCCTCATCAAGAAGGAGATCGAGAAGCTGGAGGCGGCGATCTCCACGCTGGAGGTGACGCAGAAGGAGTGCGAGGCACAGTTGGCCGATCCGGTGCTCTACAACGACTTCGTGAAGGCCAAGCCGCTGATGGACAAACATCGTGAGGGCAAGGAGCAACTGGAGCGGCTCTATGCCCGGTGGGAAGTGGCCCAGGGGAAGCTCGCCAAGGCCTCCTCGTCACTCTGAGCCAGAAACTCCCTCGGACTCGGATTCCGAGCGGCGCCGCTTGCCGAACAGGCCCATGATGAAGACGTAGAAGATGGGCACGAAGACCACGGCGAGCACCGTGGCGGAGATCATTCCGCCGAGCACCCCGGTGCCGATCGCCTGCTGGCTTGCGGCGCCCGCTCCTCTCGCCATGGCGAGCGGGACCACGCCCAGCGTGAAGGCCAGCGAGGTCATGAGGATGGGACGGAACCGGAGATGCGCGGCCTGGAGCGCCGCATCCCCCAGGGATCTGCCCTGGGCATGGAGTTCCTTGGCGAACTCGATGATGAGGATGGCGTTCTTGGCCGACAACCCGATGATCGTGATGAGTCCGACCTTGAAGTAGACATCATTGCTCATCCCCCGCAGCATGACCGCCACGACCGAGCCGAGCACGCCCAGGGGAACGACGAGCATCACGGAGAGGGGAATGGACCAGCTCTCGTAGAGGGCGGCCAGACACAAGAACACGAACAGGATGGACAGCCCTATCAGGATGGGCTCCTGGGAGCCCGACTGGAGCTCCTGCAAGGACTGGTCGCTCCATTCGAAGCCAATGCCACGCGGGAGCCGACCTGCCAGGCGCTCCATCTCCTTGATCGCGTCGCCGCTGGAGTAGCCTGGGGCCGCGTTGCCAGCGATTCGGGCCGAGGGATAGCCGTTGTAGCCGACGACCTGGGCCGGAGCGACCTTCCAGTTCACGGTCGAGAAGGCCGAGAGCGGAACCATGGTGCCCCGGGCATTGCGGACGGTGAGGGCGAGGAGATCCTCGGTCTCCACGCGCTGGTGCCCATCCGCTTGCACTATCACCCGTTGCATCCGGCCTTTGCTGGGGAAGTCGTTCACGTAGGCCGAGCCGAGGTAGGTGCTGAGCGTGTCGTTGATATCCGAGAACGTGAGCCCGAGCGCGCTCGCCTTCTCACGATCGATGCGGAGTTCTGCCTGCGCCGCGTTCGGCAGCCCCTCGAATCTGACGCCCGCGAGCACCGGACTCCGGGCCGCATCCGCCAGGAGTTGATCCCGCGCGGCGCCAAGCGCCTGTTGACCCAGGCCGCCACGGTCTTCCAGGCGGAAGGAGAAGCCCCCCGTCGTTCCAAGCCCCTGGATGGGGGGGGGCGAGAGCGCGAAGACGATGGCATCTCGAATCGCCCAGAGCTTTCTGTTCGCCCGATTGGCGAGCGCCTCCGCGCTATCCTTGGCGAGGCGAACGTCCCAGGGCTTCAACGTCACGAAGCTCAGGGCCGCGTTCTGCCCCTGCCCGAAGAAGCTGAAGCCCTGGATGGCCAGCACTCCGTCCACGACAGGCTCGGCCAGGAACGTCTTCTCCATCTGCGCCACGACCTCGAGCAT
>QKJM01000937.1 GCA_003249315.1 Archangium sp. | reverse complement strand
GGCGAGGGAAGAGCTGGAAGCTCATAGGTATCATCAAGCCCGAGGACAAAGGCTCTGGCCACGTCACCGCCGTGGACGGAGACTAGTGTCCGGTCTCGGTCGATCCCGGAGGACCGTGGTGACCCTCCTCAATCTCAAGTGGAAGATTCCCATGAAGCATCAATGGCCATTGCTGTTCTGCCTCCTACTATCCGCGTGCGTGACCACGCACCGCCCCATCGTCCATGTCCCACCAGAGGAGGCTGCATGGTTCAAGATTCCGGATGAGCTTCCTGAAGAAGGGAGGCAGAGCATTTCGGGGACCATGTCCGCTGCAATCCAACTGGCCATGGACGACTTCCTTCCCTGGGACGCCAACCCCCACCGTGGAGCAACCCCGAGAGAAGTATGTCTCCACCAGCGCCAATCCTACGACGTAAAGGCCGCTCCCGGCCCCGAAGGCGTCATCCTGGTTCGCATCGACGCCGAGGACGGAGCCTGCATCAAGGGGGGGCCGGTCATTGACATGGGTGCCACGTACGCGGTGGACGTGCGGAACTGGCGTATCCTCGCCGTCCAGCTTCCCTGATGGAGCGACAAACGAGGTCACCCATGAAGCGCAAGATGCTGTTGCCTTTCTGTCTCGTCCTGTGCGCTTGCGCGACCGCGAGCCGTCCCGTTCCCCATGCCCCGCCGGAGGAGGCGGCTCAGTTCCAGTTTCCCCGTTTCCAGCTTCCAGATGAGGGTCTCAAGCACCTCGACGGAAACATGGCTGCCGCCATCCAGCTCGCCATGGACGATTTCCTCCCTTGGGACGTCAGGCCTCCACGTGAGGCAACCCCCGGGGATGCCTGCATGTTCCAACGTGAATCCTACGATGTGACCGCCGCTCCGGCATCCGAGGGCGTGGTGTTGGTCCGCTTCATTCTCAATGATGACACATGCCCACCGGATCCGGCGTCATCCATGAGACCAGACACGGGTGTGCCGCTCATTGAAATGACGACATACGCTGTGGACGTGCGCACGATGCGCATCCTCACGGTCGGGACGCACCTCAGGCCCCGAAAGAAGGATGAGATGCCTCCTGGCCATGTGCCCACCGGCTCCGAGGCATCGGGCACCACGGGGCAGGCCCACGAACTGCTCAGCCCGACACGACAGGCAGAGTGACGTGGGCCGTGGTCCCCACACCGGGCTGGCTCTCCAGGGTGAGCGTGCCCCCGTGAGCGCCGATGATGCGGCGCGCGAGGGCGAGCCCCAGGCCCACTCCACCCGTCCTCCGCGCCCGGCTGCGATCGCTGCGGAAGAAGGGAGTGAAGAGGTGGGGCAGGTCGCTCGCATCGATGCCAATGCCCTCGTCGGCCACCTCCACCTGGAGCTTCCCATCCGATTGCCGGGCGAGCAGTCGCACGGTGCTGCCTGACTCGGAGTACTTGCCCGCGTTGTCGAGCAGGTTGTCGAGCGCGCGCCGCAGCAGCACCGGATCCGCCTCCAGCACGGGCAGCGACTCCTCCACATGCATCTCCAGCCGGTGCTCCGGCCGGGCCGAGCGGAAGCGCGTGGCGGCCTTGTCCAGCAGGCCCCGCGCCTCCACGAGCTCCCGACGCAGCGGCGGCGTACCACCCGGCGTCTGGCCCGTGGCCGCGGCGTCCAGCCGGGCCGTGGTGAGGACATCCTCCACCAGCCGCTCCAGCTCGCCCAGGTCCTCGGCGATGTCCGCCAGGGACTCCCGCGCCAGCGCCGCGTCCCCCTCGTTGGCCAGATCCAGCGCCACCCGGATGCGGGACAGCGGCGTGCGCAGCTCGTGCGACACGTTGGCCAGCAGCTCCTTCTGCGAGCGCAGCAGGAGGGTGATGCGCTCGGCCATCTCGTCGAAGGCCTCGGCCACCTGTCCCAGCTCGTCGCGCCTGCTCACCCCCGTGCGCACGCTCAGCGCGCCCTCGCCGAAGGCCCTCGCCGCCGCGGCCAGCCGCTGGAGGGGTACGGCCAGCGAGCGGGCCAGGACGAGCGAGGTGATGGCCGTACACCCCAGCACCACGGCGATCGTCATCGCGAGATCAGGAGGAGGACCGGGAGGAGGGGGCAGCTCCAGCATGGCGTACGCCTCCGGTGGACCCTCCTCCGGAATGGGCACCACCAGGAGGGGCGGCTCGGAGCGGACCTTCACCGACCCCCGAGCGAGCTGCTGGAACTCCTCGGCGGAGAGCGCGTCACGAGGCGATGAGATATTGGAAGCGAGCAGCCGGCCATCGACGGTGTGTATCGTCACCTTCAGCCCGAGCTGTTCCCGGGCCCGCTCCAGCGCACCTCGCAGCTCCTCCGGCTGCTCCCGGAGCCGGGCCCACTCGGAGACGAAGTAGGTCGCGTTCCTGTCGAAGAAGTGTTTGCGGGGCGCCTCCAGAACGTACTTGCGTGCCAGATGAAACGAGAGGGCGATGAGCAGGAGCTGCGCGAGGCTCACCAGGTAGATGCGCCACAGCAGGCGACCGGAGAGTCGAGGACGTCGGGCGGAGCTCATGGCTCGTCCCCGGTGGCGAACAGGTAGCCCGCGCCTCGCACCGTCTTGAGCAGCCTCGGGGTGCGGGGATCCTCCTCTATCTTCTGGCGGATGCGGAAGATGTGGACGTCGATGGAGCGATCGAACACCTCCTCCGCGTTCCCCTTCACCAGGTCCAGGAGCTGCTCGCGGCTGAGCACGCGCCCGGCGCGCTCGGCCAGGACGCGAAGCAGCCCGAACTCATACGAGGTCAGCGACAGGGGCTTGCCGTCGAGCGTGGCGCTGAGGCTGCGCGGATCCATCGACAACCTGCCGACCTGAATGGGCTGGAAGGAAGGCCCGGCGCGCCCGCGGGCCCTGCGCACCTGGGCGCGGACACGCGCGAGCAACTCGCGAGAGGAGTAGGGCTTGGCGAGGTAGTCGTCCGCCCCCGTCTCCAGACCGAGCACCCGGTCCGCCTCCTCGCCCCGAGCCGTCACCATGATGATGGGGACATCGCTGCGCGTACGCAGCTCCCGGCACACCTCCATCCCATCCCGCCCGGGGAGCATCAGGTCCAGCAGGACGACGTCATAGGCGTGGCGACTCGCCTCGGCCAGCCCCTCCGGGCCAGTGCGCGCGACGGTGACGAGGATGCCGTGCTCCTGGAGATAACGGGCCGTGAGTCGGGCCAGCCGCTCATCGTCCTCCACCAGCAACACCTGGATGGTGCCTTCATCCGGGGTGGAGTGCGTCGTCTGCTCCATGGGGGTCTCCTCCTGTCTCTCTACCTGCCGTTCCCCGGTGAAATAGCGAAAAAGACGCGACCTCGGGGGACTTGCTTGGAGGGGTTCGAGCTCGCCCGCCCACCCCATGAGCGGGCGGAGGGAACTGCCCCCGGGT
>QKJM01000198.1 GCA_003249315.1 Archangium sp. | reverse complement strand
CGCAGGAGGCCCGCATCGAAGCGGCGGTGCGACGGGTTCGCGTGGCTCCGAGGCCGGCCCTGCCGGAGGTGGCGGTGGTGGAGGTCGAGGCCCTTCAGGACTTCCTCGCCTGTCCGCGCCGCTACCGCTACGTACATCGGCTCGGGCTGCGGGCGGAGAGGGTGCTCTGGGAGGCACCGCCGCGAGAGGCCCGGCCCTATCTCGAGCGGGACGCCTGGGGTGAGACGCCGGGCCCCACGGCTCAGGTGCTGGCTCTGTTGCGGGCCGTGGACTTCCGTCTCGCGGACGCGCCTCCCGCGGAGCTGCGCGCGCACCTGGAGGCGCGAGTACACGAGGCTGGCTGGGATGCGGAGGCGGAGGGAGTCGTGGATGCGCTCGCCGCGGTGGAGCGCTTCCTGGGCACGCCCTTCGCGCGCCGTCTGGCCTCCGCCCCGGTGTCGAGCGTGCATCGCGCGCTGCCCTTCGTGCTGGAGCTGTCCGGCGCGGAGCCGGCCGCTCTCGAGGGCGAGGTGGACCTGCTCTGGGAGACGCCGGAGGGCGAGGGGCGGGTGGTGGTCTTCAGGCCCGGCCGTCGGCACCCGCGGGGGGTGGAGGCCCATGAGGACGGGCTGGTGAGCCTCCTCCTGGCTGCTCGGCGGATGGTGCGTGAGGGCGTTCCCGTCCAGGTAGGCGTGGCCTTCCTCGGCGAGCCGGTTCCAGAGCCGGAGTTCTTCTCGCCTCCCCGGAATCTGGAGGAGGTAGCCGAGCGACTTCGGGTGGGGGCTCGGGCCCTGGTGGAGGCGGATGTAGCAGGCCGCTGGCCAGCCAGGGAGCGGAATATCTGCTCCTCCCTGGGGTGCGGGTTCGCGGAACACTGTCACCCCGCCCCTCGCACGTGCTAAGGCGGCGGACCTATGCCGAATGTCGTCGTCGTTGGAGCTCAGTGGGGAGATGAGGGGAAGGGCAAGGTCGTGGACCTGCTCACCCAGCATGCCCAGGTGGTCGTCCGCTTCCAGGGCGGCAACAACGCCGGACACACCTTGGTGGTGGGTGGGCAGAAGACGGTGCTGCACCTCATCCCCTCGGGCATCCTCCACTCGGGGAAGACCTGTGTCATTGGCAACGGGGTGGTGGTGGATCCCTCGGTGCTCGTCGAGGAGATCGACGCCCTCAAGGAGCGCGGCTTCCTCAAGGACGATGCCCAGCTCGTCGTCTCCGACAACGCGCACGTCATCTTCCCCTGGCACAAGCTGGTGGACGCGTACCGGGAGAAGGCCCGGGGCGGGAGCGCCATCGGCACCACGGGGCGCGGCATCGGTCCGGCCTACGAGGACAAGGTGGCGCGCCGCGGCATCCGCGTGAGGGACCTGCTCCACCCCGAGCGGTTGCGCAAGCGCATCGACGAGCGGCTCCCGGCCGTGCGCGACGAGTTGCGCGAGCTGTGCCGCGCCGCCGGTGAGGAGTGCCCCGAACTGGACGCGGCCAGGTACCACGAGGAGTTCTCCGCGCTGGGCGAGCGGCTGCGGCCCTACGTGACGGACGCCTCGCTCTACCTCGCGGGCCAGGTGCAGCGTGGAGCGCGCATCCTCTTCGAGGGCGCCCAGGGCACGCTCCTGGACGTGGACCACGGCACCTATCCCTTCGTCACCAGCTCCAACTGCGTGGCGGGCAACGCCGCGGTGGGCTCGGGCCTGGGCCCTACCACCATCGACAAGGTGATGGGCATCAGCAAGGCCTACACCACGCGCGTGGGCGGCGGTCCCTTCCCCACCGAGCTCCTGGATGAGGTTGGCGATCAGCTCCGCAAGGTGGGCGACGAGTTCGGCGCCACCACGGGTCGCCCGCGTCGCTGCGGCTGGCTGGATGGCGTGGTGCTGCGCTACGCGGCGCGCGTCAACGGCCTGTGGGGCCTCGCCCTCACCAAGCTGGACGTGCTCTCCGGCCTGAAGACGCTGCACATCTGCACCGCCTACGAGCTGGACGGCAAGCGCGTCACCGAGCTGCCCGGTGATTACGAGGACCTCGCTCGCGTCAAGCCCCTCTACGAGACGTTGCCGGGCTGGGACGACAAGCTGGCCGGGGTGCGCGACTTCGACGAGCTGCCGGAGAACGCCCGTCGCTATGTGCGCCGCGTGGAGGAGATCAGCGGCGTCCCCGTCACCTGCGTCTCCGTGGGCGCCGATCGCGGCGAGACGGTGCTGCTGCAGAATCCCTTCCGGAGCTAGAGGACCGGACAACCCGGTTTACCTGGAAGTCAAATCCGGGACCTTCCCGCTCGCCTGATGGGGGAGCGGGTAGCGCATGTCAGAATGGGGACTTAGGTTCTCATCATGGACGGGCGCGATTCGAAGAAGGCAGGCAGGCAGGTGTTCCGCCCTCACGGTGTGCTCGCGGCGGTGATGGGAGCCGCTGGGCTGCTCTGGTTGGGCGTGCTGCTGTACTTGTTGCGGTTCGACAGCGTCCCGTTGGAGACCTTTCTGTCGGCCCTCTTCTTCGTCCTCTTCTTCGGGGTGTCGGTGACGTACTACGCGCGCACCCGCATCGTCGTGGACGCGGGTGGGATGACGTACCGCGGCATGGTGCGCACGCGACGCTTCTCCTTCGCGGACATCCGCAAGGTGGAGGTGTTGCCCGGGTTGGTGACGGTGTATGCCGTGCGCGTCAACCGGGGCCTGGTTCACTTCACCAGCTTCTTCTCCCACCACCAGCGGCTGGCGCGCATCCTCGTCGAGCGCTCCGGGCTCGCGCCGATGCGCGCCTGAGGCTCAACCCATCAGGGCGTAGGTGGCAAATATCCCCACCAGGGCCGTTCCCACCCCGAGGCCGATCAGCCACCCCTCCCAGCGCCCCCTCGGCCTGTCCGAGTCCTCCTCCGAGGGTGGGGGCTCGGGCGTCTCGTCCGGGATGGGCTCCTCTGCCGGAGCGTCCGGCTCCGCTTCAGGGACCGGGGGTTCCTCTGGAGGGGGCGGGGGTTCGGCCATGGGGGCCCTGAAGCGCAGCAGCGTCTGGCCCAGCTCGAGCACATCGCCCTCGTGCAGCGGCGTGGGCGCATCTACCCGCTGGCCGTTGAGGTAGATGCCGTTGGGGCTGCCCAGGTCCTCCAGGAGGAAGGTGCCCTCCTGGTGACGGATGCGAGCGTGGCGGCGCGACACGGCGATGTCCCGCAGGCGTACGGCGGCCTCCTTGCCGCGGCCCAGCTCGGTGCTCGCCTCGGCCAGGGCGAAGGTGCGGCCCACATCCGCCCCGGTGAGGCAGGTGAGGGCGGCGGCGCGCGAGGGGGGCGGTTCCTCCGCGTCCGTGAGGAGGTGCTTGAGGACCGCCAGGGTTCCTATCTGCCTCTCGCTCTCTCCCTCGGGCTCCAACACCCGGAGGCTCATCTGCTCG
>QKJM01000015.1 GCA_003249315.1 Archangium sp. | reverse complement strand
AGGGCCTGCGCAAGGACGAGGCCTTCCCCGAGCCCATCATCACCCCCTCCACCAAGGCGCAGTACGGCGCGCACGACGAGCCCATCTCCGAGCAGGAGATCCTGGCCCGGGGGCTGTCCAGCCCGCGAGACTGGGCCCGCATCACCGAGGCCGCCAGGGGACTGTTCGCCGAGGGCCAGAAGTGGGCTCGCACCCGCGGGCTCATCCTCGTGGATACCAAGTACGAGTTCGGCAAGGTGGGCGACGCGCTGTACGTAATCGATGAAATCCATACTCCCGACTCGAGCCGCTACTGGGTGGCCGAGGAGTACGAGGCGCGCCTGGCTCGAGGGGAGGACCAGCGGATGCTGGACAAGGAGAACATCCGCCAGTGGCTCATCCGCGAGCGGGGTTTCTCCGGCCAGGGGACGCCGCCTCCCATTCCGGACGAGGTGCGCGTGTCGCTCGCGGAGAAGTACATCTCCGCCTACGAGCAGATTACCGGCACCTCGCTGGAGCTGAACGTGGGCGACGTGCATTCGCGCATCGAGAAGAACCTGCGCGAGCACGGGTATCTCTGAGTGGGAAATCCCTCACCCTAGCCCTCTCCCAGAGGGAGAGGGGACATACACGGTGAGGAACCTGGTTGGACCCTCTCCCTCTGGGAGAGGGACGGGGTGAGGGTCTACCGCGCCCCCTCGCTCCCTCGTCCTACTCGCTCCGCCCGAATACCCGCTGGAAGACGTCGTCCACGTGCCGCGTGTGGTAACCGGTCGAGAAGCAGTCCTCGATCTCCTCCGGCTTCATCACCTTCAGCAGCTCCTCGTCCTCCAGCAGCGCCTTGCGGAAGGGAACGCCCTGCTCGTACATGCGCATCGCGTTGCGCTGGACGATCACGTACGCCGCCTGGCGATCCATCCCCTTGCGCGCCAGCTCCAGCAGGATCCGCTGCGAGTTCACCACCCCGCCGAGCAGCTCCAGGTTCTTCTGCATCTGCTCCGGGTAGACGCGCAGGTTCTCCATCAGCCCGGAGAAGCGGTGCAGCATGAAGTCGGCCACGATGGTGGCATCCGGGCCGATCACCCGCTCCACCGACGAGTGGGAGATGTCGCGCTCGTGCCAGAGCGCCACGTCCTCCAGCGCGCTCACCGCGTATCCGCGCAGCAGCCTCGCCAGCCCCGTGAGGTTCTCCGAGAGGATCGGATTGCGCTTGTGCGGCATCGCGCTCGAGCCCTTCTGCCCCGCGGTGAAGGGCTCCTCGGCCTCACGCACCTCCGTGCGCTGCAGGTGGCGGATCTCCACCGCGAACTTCTCAATGCTCGCGCCCAGCAGCGCCAGCGCGTTGAAGTACTCGGCGTGCCGGTCTCTCTGGATGACCTGACTGGAGGCCGGCGCGGGCGTCAGCCCCAGCTTGCGGCAGGTGAACGTCTCCACCGACGGAGGGAGATGCGCGAAGGTGCCCACGGCGCCGGAGATCATCCCCACGGCGATGACCTCGCGGGCGCGCAGCAGGCGGGCCTCGGCGCGGCGCAGCTCGTCGTACCAGATGGCCAGCTTGTGCCCGAAGGTGATGGGCTCGGCGTGGATGCCGTGGCTGCGGCCCATCATCACCGTGCGCTTGTGCTCGAAGGCGCGCTTCTCCACCGCAGCCATGGCGCGCCCCACCCCCTGAAGGATGAGATCCACCGCGTCGCGCAGCGACAGGCCCAGCGAGGTGTCCAGCACGTCCGAGGACGTCATCCCCAGGTGCAGCCAGCGGGCGCTCGGGCCGATGCGCTCCTCCATGAAGGTCAGGAAGGCGATGACGTCGTGCTTCGTGGTGCGCTCGATCTCCTCGATGCGCGCCACGTCCGCCTCGGTGAAGTCGCCGGCGCGAGCCAGGCAGTCGTCCAGCGCCTCACGAGGCGCGATGCCCGCCTCCACCATGCCCTCCAGCGCGGCCAGCTCCACATCGCGCCAGCGGCGCATGCGAGCCACGTCGGACCACAGGGAGGTCATCTCTTGTCTGCTGTAACGGGGAATCACTCGAAGACCCTCACGGGGAAGTCCCGCTTCGCCGCGAAGCGAAGCAGCTCCAGCACCACATTGGTGCCGCCCAGCCTGCCGGCGGCGGAGAGATTGACGGCCAGATCGAGCCCCTCGGGACGGGCGACCACCAGCGCCCCCGGGTCGACCTTCTCGTGGATGATGCGGTTGGCCAGTCGGCCCGCCTGCTGGCCGATGGCGGTGGGGCTCGGGGAGAGCGCCAGCGTGGCACCCTCCCGAACCTGACTGGGCGTGAGCGCCACCAGAGGCAGGCGCTGCTCCGTGGCGAAGGCGATGAGCCGCTGGACGACGGCGGCGTTGCCCACCGTCTTGTCCGCCACCATCAACAGCGCGTCCACCTTGCCCTTCGCCCCGGCCAGTACCTTCTCGGCCTTGCCCTGCCCGTCCGCCTCGAGCGGGATGATGGACAGGCCCAGCCCGCTGGCGGCCGACTGCGCCGCCACCACCAGCCCGGAGGAGAAGCGCGGATCATGCAGGATGCCCACCCGCTTCGCGCCGGGAGCCATGGCCTCGAGCGCGGCCAGCTCGGGGCGGAAGTCGCTGGTGAGGGCGATGCCGGTGAGATTGGGACCGTCCAGGCCGTACTTCTCGTAGTAGGGCACCATGGCGAAGATGACGGGCACCTTGCCGCCCAGCGCGCGCCGGGCCGCATTGGCCGCCAGCGGACCCAGCGCCAGCACCAGCGCCGGCTTCTGCGCGGCGATGCGCTGCATGGCCCTCGACGCCGCCGAGGCGCTGTCCTCCAGCATCACCTCCACCACCTCGGCCCGCACCTCGGCGCCGAAGCCGGCCACCACCGCCGAGTAGGGAGCCAGCGCCGCGGACTTCACCGCCACCACCCGTGGCCTCTCCTGCTGCGCCCCCGCCACCCAAGGCAGCAGCACCACCAGCGCCAGCAGGCCCACTCCGTACCTCTTCATGGCTTCACCTCCGCACAGCAGCGGAAGCCCACCGCCAGCGAGCCCAGCCGCGGATCCCCGTTCTTCCGGGACGAGCAGCGCGTCGCGTACTCGGGCTGGTCGAAGGCACCACCCTTCTGCGTCATGTCCAGCGTGCTCTCGTACCGGGTGTCCGTCCACTCGGCCACGTTGCCCGAGAGATCCACCACCCCGTAGCCCGAGCGACACCGCGCGAAGGTTCCCGCGGGGGCCAGCTCCCGATCCTTCCCCCCGGCCTCCTCGGTGTTGCACGCCCCCTCGTCGAAGGTAACGCCATAGGGGAAGCGCGCATTGCCAGGCCCCTTGCACGCCTTCTCCCACTCCTCCTCCCGGCACAGGCGCTTGCCGAGCGCCTCGCAGGCCTGCTTCGCCTCCTCCCACGTCACCCCCACCCGAGGAGACTT
>QKJM01000652.1 GCA_003249315.1 Archangium sp. | reverse complement strand
AAGGTGGCACTCGTCGCGGGTGGCTCGAGCGGGCTGGGGCTCGCCGTCGCGGAGGAGTTGGCAAAGGAAGGGGCGCACGTCGCCATCGGTGCGAGGGATTCCGAAAGGCTCGCGAGCGCCGAGCGCGGACTGAAGGAGATCGCCCGCGGCCGCGTGCTCGCCTCCCAGGTCGACCTGAAGGATCCGGCGGCTGTCCGCGGCTGGGTGGAGGACGTCGCAAACCGCATGGGAGGGCTCCACATCGTGGTGACGAACAGTGGAGGACCTCCACCGGGCCCGGCGACGAAGTTCGGGCTCGAGGAGTACGAGGAGGCCCTTGGCACGGTGATGCTGCCCCCGATCGGCCTGGCCCTGGCTGCCCTTCCCTACCTGAAGGCCGCCGGCTGGGGGCGCCTGCTGCTCATCACCTCCGAGACGGTCTGCCGTCCCGTCTCCCGGTTCGCCCTCTCCGGGACGTCCCGGCTCGGCCTCGTTGGCTTCGCCCAGGCGCTCGTCCAGGAGCTCGGGGACTGCGGCATCACCGTCAACGTGCTCGCCCCCGGCTATCACCGCACGCCCCCGGTGGAGCGCACCGCCGGGACGGACGTGGAGGCCGGGCTGCGCGCCATGGCGGCCCACATCCCCCTGCGCCGCGTCGGACGACCGGACGAGTTCGCCGCCGCCGCCGCCTTCCTCGCCAGCGAACGAGCCTCCTTCATCACCGGCACCGTCCAACTCGTCGATGGTGGAGCGAGCGTGATCGGATGAGCACCCGTCCCATCGTCATCAAGATCGGCGGCGCCGCCGGGGTGGACCTCGAGAACGTCTGCGCCGACGTGGTGGAGCTCATCCGGCGGGGAGAGCGCGTCGTAGTGGTGAATGGAGGCTCGGACGCCGGAGAGAGGCTGCTGAAGGCCCTCTCTCTCGAGCGCCCCGAGGTGAGGACCGCCTCCGGTAACGTCGTGCGGCTCACCCACGCGGACACCCTGCGCGTGCTGACGATGGCGTGGGTGGGAGACGTCAACAAGCGGGCCGTCCTCGCGCTGCTGGCCCGTGGCGTCCCGGCGATCGGCCTCTGCGGCGCGGATGGCCGGGTGCTGCTCGCCCGGAGACGACCCCCGCTGAAGATTCGCGACGGAGAGCGCACGCGAATCGACCGAGAGCACCTCGCCGGAGAACTCACGGAGGTGAACACGCGGCTGCTGGGGCTGCTGCTGGACGAGGGACAGGTGCCAGTCCTCTGCCCTCCCGCCGTCACCGCCGATGGCACCCTGGTCAATGTCGATGCGGACCAGGCCGCCGCAGCGGTCGCCACCGCGCTCGGAGCCCGAGTTCTGGTGATGCTGTCGAACGTGCCGGGGTTGATGGAAGACCCGAAGAATCCAGCCACGCTGGTGAGGCGCAGCGAGGACGTGGAGGGGTGCATGGGCTTCGCGGCCGGACGCATGCGCTACAAGCTGGAAGCCGCGCGGAGGGCACTCGCGGGTGGAGTCTCCGCCGTCTACGTGAGCGCCTCGCACGCCGCCCGGCCGGTGTTCACCGCGCTGGACGAGGAAGCCGGGACGAAGTTCACCCTGCCCGAAGGAAAGGTGACCCATGCGGCCTCGTGAGCGGACGATCGAGCTGCTCAGGTGGATGGTGGAGCAGTACAGCCCCAGCCACCACGAGCAGACCTTCTCCCGCGCGCTGGCGGAGCGGCTGGAGCGCCGGGGCTGGCGCGCGCGCGTGGACGAGGTGGGCAACGCGATCGCCAGCTTCGGCGAGGGGGAGACGTGCATCGCGCTGCTCGGCCATATCGACACGGTCCCCGGCGAGGTGCCCGTACGGCTCGAGGGCCAGCGCCTCTTCGGACGCGGTGCCGTGGACGCCAAGGGAGCGCTCGCCGCGTTCATCGAGGCCGTGGAACTGCTCGAGGAGCACGAGCGCGCCGGGAAGCAGTTCCTGCTGCTCGGGTGCGTTGAGGAGGAGGTAGCCCTCACGAGAGGAGCGCTCCACGTGCGAGAGCACTACCAACCGGACTTCGTCATCAACGGAGAGCCCAGCGGAGCCCACGCGGTGACGATCGGGTACAAGGGGCTGCTGCGCATCGAGCTCGAGAAGCGGTCGAGCCGACGCCACACGGCGAGCCGTGACTACCGCGCTCCCGCCGAGCACGTCATCGAGGCGTGGAACGCGCTGCGCGGCTACTGCGACGAGTGGAACCGCGAGCGCCCGCTCTTCGAGCAGAACCTCCCCTCGCTGACCCACTTCGACACCCGCTCGTCGGATGCCGAGGAGTGGGCCACGGCCAGCGTGAACGTGCGGACCGGCCCCTCCAGCGACGGAGCTCGGCTCCTGTCGGCGCTCGCGAGCGTCCCGGAGGTCGAGGTGAGGGTCCTCTCCCGCAAGGAAGCCGTCAGCACGAATGGAAGTGACTCGCTCTCGCGAGCCTTCAAGCAGGCGATCCGAGAGAGAGGCGCCCGTCCGACGCTTCGGAAGAAGACGGGAACGTCCGACTGGAACACGGTGGCCTCGGCCTGGCCGGTGCCCATCGTCGCCTATGGGCCCGGGGACTCCGCGTTGGACCATACGCCGGACGAGCACATCGAACTCCCTGAATACGAGGAGGCCGTCACGGTGCTGGCGCGCGTCCTCTCCCTGCTTCCCTCCAGACAGGCGCATTCCCAGACATGAGCTACGAGCTGACACACCTACGGGCTCTGGAAGCGGAGTCCATCTTCATCATCCGAGAGGTGGTGGCGGAGTTCGAGCGACCGGTACTCCTCTTCTCCGGAGGGAAGGACTCGGCCGTGATGTTGCACCTGGCGGTGAAGGCCTTCCTGCCCGCGCCGCTGCCCTTCCCGCTGATGCATGTGGACACGGGGCACAACTTTCCCGAGGTTCTGGAGTACAGGGATCAGCGGGTGGCCGAGCTGGGAGCGCGCCTGGTGGTGGCCTCGGTGCAGGAGGCGATCGACTCGGGGCGGGTGGTGGAGGAGCAGGGGCCGCGCGCTTCTCGCAACCGGCTGCAAACGGCGCCGTTGCTGGACGCCATCGAGCAACACCGGTTCAACGCGGTGTTCGGTGGGGCCCGTCGCGACGAGGAGAAGGCCCGCGCCAAGGAGCGCGTGTACTCCTTCCGCGACGAATTCGGGCAGTGGGAGCCGAAGAACCAACGCCCGGAGCTATGGAACCTCTACAACGGCCGCCACCGCCGCGGTGAGCACATCCGCGTCTTTCCACTCTCCAACTGGACCGAGCTGGATATATGGCAGTACATCGCGCAGGAGCGGGTGGCGCTGCCGTCCATCTACTTCGCGCACCGCCGCGAGGTGTTCCGCCGGGACGGCATGCTGATGGCTTGCTCTCCGTATCTGCCGAACCTGCCGGGAGAACAGGTGCATACCGCA
>QKJM01000943.1 GCA_003249315.1 Archangium sp. | reverse complement strand
CCGGGGCGGGAGTACCGTCCACGCCCGGAGACGGGGGGCCTCGCCAACCCGTTGAAAGGACAGGGGGCGAGGGTGGCACGCCGGGTGCCTGGGGCGAGGGGACACCTTCCACAGGAGTCCTCGCATGAGCACTGTCACTTCGCGTACCTCCCCCTCATCCCTCGCCGCCTGTCTGCCCGAGCCGGAGGTTTCCTCCGGTGCGACGGGTGCCCCCACCGCCACCCCGGTGAAGGCGGGCGCCGTGCCTTCCTCCCGGACGGGCGTGGAGGAGTATCGGGAGAATGACGTCAACCAGGGCCTGGCTGGCAGGGCGCTGGAGCGCACCTATGAGCAGGCCCTCGGTGTCCTCCCCCGGGGAGGGAAGCTGGAGCTGTCCACCCAGGGCCTGCTGCGGCTGGAGGTGGCCGCCGAGGTGAAGGCGAAGGTGGAGGTGGAGCGCTTTCAGGATGGTTCGTACCAGGTGACGCTGCGCGGTGGCGCGGGCGTGGGGCTGGCGGGCTCCACGGGGAAGGGAGCGAGTGGCTCGGCCATGCTTGGTGCGCAGGGGGCGGTGACGCTGCGCTTCGCCAATGCGGCGGAGGCGGCGGACCGACTGGCGGCGCTCGTCCAGGAAGGGGCGCTGGGAGCCGCGAAGCTGTCGGGAGCGGTGGGCTACGTGGCGGCGAAGGGCGCGGAGCTGACGGGGCTGGTGGACAGCGATGCCCCCGCTCGTGCCGCGCGGGTGATGAAGAACGTGCAGAGCTTCGAGGTGGGCCTCTACGCCGAGCTGAAAGGGGAGCTGGAGTTGACGGCGGCCAAGGTGGGCGGGGCCGTCGTCGGGGAGAGCACCCTCCGGGCGGACGTGGTGAACGGGAAGCTCGTCTACGAGTCCTCGCTCCAGGTGCAACTGCAGGGCGAGAGTGAGGGCCACCTGCTCGACGCGGCGGCGGGCCTCGAGGGACGCCTCATCCTGCGCGCGGAGGTGGCACTGACGAAGGAGGAGCTGGCCCTTCTCCGGGAGGGGAAGCTCGAGCCGCGGTCGCTGATGAAGCCCGAGCGCATCCGCAAGTCCGCCACCCAGGAGGTGAGGGGGGAGCTGTCGGTGCTGGCGAACGGGGAGGGGGTGCTCGCGAGGGGGGCGGGCGCGTCCTATACGGCGAAGCGGGAGGTGCCGCTGGAATCGCTCGGGGAGCTGACGCGCCTGGTGGACCTCCAGGGCGAGTGGGAGGTGTCGGCGATGCGGAAGACGAGCGGTGGCCTGAACGACGAGTGGGAGCTGGAGGCGGGCGTCGCGGAGCTGAAGGTCGGCGTCTCGATGGAGACACCCCTCTTCCGCGGGAGGATGACACTGGGGGAGGTGGGGGCCGCCGCCCGTGAGGCCGGGGCGCGTCAGGCGAGCGATGAGCAGCTCCTCCTGGCGCGACGGATGGCGGCCCTCCGCTGAAGCCCGGCCGGCTCAGCGTCCGGCGGTGGAGGAGGCCGGCCCGCGCAGCGTCACCTTGCGCTCGAAGCCTCGATCCACCCGGCCGAGGAAGGAGCGGAAGGCCGGGTAGTCCTCGGCCGTCACCCGGGCGGTGGTGAGGGCCACCTCGCCGTCACACACCAACTGGGTGCCCTCCACCCGGTAGGAGAGGCGCATCCGGCCGAAGGGCGTCTCCTCCTGCACGGGCTCGGGGAGGCTGGCCACGGTGTAGCCCTCCGGGAGCGTGTAGCGGAAGGTGAAGCGGTTGAGCCACGGGTTGCGCATCACCAGGTCGAAGCGGCGCTCGGCCAGCGAGGCGTAGGACTGGGTGTAGGAGCGGCCGGTGCCGAAGGGGAGGAAGCGCAGCGCGTCCGGCTGGGACTCCGCGAAGCGGGGAATCGTCATCCGGAAGTCCATCTTCACCTCCTCGTCCAGGAGGGTGGTGTCGTTGAGCTGCACGCCATGCACGGTGAGGCCGGGGAAGCTCTGCGCCCAGGAGCGCTCGAAGGTGGAGCGGCGCGAGGCCTCGGCGCGGTAGGCCCGGCGGTACTCGGGCGCCATCTGCCCTCCCACCGAGGAGGCGCCCATCACCTCGGCGCTGCCGTTCGAGGAGAGCGCCACGTCCATGGTGAGGACGGTAGTGTTGTCCTCGGCGCGCGCTTCGGGCGTGGTGCGGAAGGTGCTCTTCCCCCCGGGCTCCACGACCAGCACGTTGGCCACCCGGTCCGCGCTGGGCAGCTCGCTCGCGCCGTGGAACTCGGCCGTGCCGTCCAGGTACAGGTCGTACCCGGGGACGTAGACGATGGCGTGGTTGAAGGCGGCCAGGCTGGCGGGCTCCTCGTCGATGTTGCCCAGGTTGCGCATGCGCAGCAGCACCAGACGGCTGTCCACCCCGGCCACCTTCAGCATGGAGTGGATGAGGCTCGCCTTGTCCTTGCAGTCGCCGAAGCGGCGCGCCAGCACCCGGTCCACCCGGTAGGGCTTGTAGCCGTGGATGCCGAACTCCAGCGCCACGTAGCGGGTGTTGGTCACCACGAAGTTGTAGAGGGCGCGCACCACCGCCAGCTCGTCCTTGCGATCCACGCCCTCCAGCACCTGGTCCACCGTGCGGCGCAGCTCCTCGTTGGGGGTGAGCTGATCCCTCACGAGGCCCCACCAGTAGCGGCCCACCTCGTCCCAGGTGCGGTAGGTGGAGACGTGGAGGTTGGCGGCCACCTCGGCCCAGCCGGGCATGCCGGGCTCGGGCACCACCTTGGACACGTGGTGGGTGCTCCAGCGGTAGAGGGTACGGCCTCCGTCCTGCTCCTCGCGGGAGTGCTTCACTCCGGGCAGCCGCTTCTCGTTCCAGTACAGGGGCCGCTCGCTCGGCATGTCCACCAGGAACTGGTAGCGCACCTTGGGGTAGGTGCTCTGCACGCTCTCCACGTCGCCCCAGTAGTCGGAGAGGAGGTTGTCCCGGGCGGTGTCGTCCACGCGGTACTGGAGCTCCAGCACGTCGCCGACAGCGAGCGAGGGGAAGGAGAGCATCCTGGCGCGGGTGTCGTAGTACATGCCCGTCCACGGCTCGTTCATGTTGCGGTCGCCTTCGCCGTGGCTGTCCACCACGGAGCCGTCCGGCTTGGTGATGCGGGCGCGCAGTACGCGCACCTCCTGCCGGTCCGGCGAGTAGGTGACGGGGTAGGAGCGCCAGGCGTCCACGCCGCGGGCGTTGAGCACCTTCACCGCGAGCTGGTGCAGCCGGCCGGAGACGCCGCTCTTCTGCACGCGCACGTAGGTGTTGTCCACCAGGAGGACGGCGTCCTCGTTGGTGTAGCCCTCGGCCTCTTTCAGCACCTCCTTCACGTCCACGAGGTACTGGGTGCCGGCGCTGGCGGCCTCGCCCTTGAGGGTGCGCACCGCTTCCTTGAGGGAGGGGTTCTGCGGGTGCAGGGCCAGCGAGCGCTCGAAGGAGGCCAGGGCCTCCTCGTGGCGGCCGGCGGAGAGGAGGGCGCGGCCCTCGCGCTCATACACCTCGGGCTCGTCCGGGGAGAGGGCACGGGCCTCGGCGAAGAGGGCGGTGGCTTCGTCCATCCGCTCGTTGGCGGCCAGCAGATCGGCCATCTCCAGGCGGATTCGGTTGTCGAAGGGGTTCAACGCGAGGAGCTGGGAGTACTCGCGCACGGCCGCGTCCACCTGGCCCTGGTCCGCCAGCAGCATGGCCAGCGACAGGCGGCTGGAGCGATCGTCATGGCGCAGGGCCAGCGCGACGCGCAGCCGGGCCGCGGCCTCCGAGGGGCGCTCCATCATGCGCGCGGCGCTGGCGGCGGTGCGCACCACCCGGGCCACGCGCGGCAGGCGCTGCAGCGTTTGCTCCACCAGCACCTGGGCGCGGGTGCGCTCGCCGAGCGTCTCGTAGGTGCGCGCCAGCAGCAGCCAGGCTTCGGCCGAGTCCGGGGCCAGTTCCACCACGGGCTTGAGTAGCTCGAGGGCGCGCTCGGGGTGGCCGCGCTCCAGCTCGTGCTCGGCGAGCGCCACGCGGGCGGAGGTGGAGGCGGGGTCGGCCCGCAGGGCGGCCTCGAGGAAGCGACGGCGCAGGTTGAGGTCGTCCTTGTGGAGGGAGGCGGCCAGCAGTTGGAGCTGGGCGTCCCCCGGGGCGGCGCGGGCGGCGCGCTCGGCCTCCACGGTGGCGGTGTGCTCGCGCTCGTCGTAGGCGCGGAAGAAGTCGAGCACCGTGGCGTAGTCGCCGCGCAGCCGGGCGTTCTCGGGCGAGCGGGCGAGCGCGTCGCGGAGCGTGGAGGTGAGGGTGGGCAGCGGCTGGGGCGCGGGGGAGGGGCCCCTGGCGAGGGCGGGGGCGGTGGCGGGGAGGGTGGCGCGGATGCGGTTGGCGGGCTCGCGGCGCAGGTAGAAGCCGAGCGGGCCCGACTCCTGGCACACCTTGAGGAGGACGCGGTTGAGGCCCTTGCGCAGGCGCACGGAGACGCGCGCCTGGTCCGGTCGGGGCAGGTTGTAGGTGTCGCTGGTGGCCACCTTCTCCCCGTTCACCCACAGGCGGAAGGCGCCGGAGGTGCCCACGCCGAGCGCCACGCGCGTCTCGCTGGGGGACTCCAGCCAGGTGAGGGCGTAGGCCACGGCCTCGCGGTTGGGACGCAGCGCGGCGCCCAGGTCGACGTAGCCGTCGGTGGGGGTGACGGGCAGCCGGCGCCAGGACACCTCCCGGCCCTTGGCCCCCGCGTAGGTGGCCTCCAGATCCAACTCGGCCGCCTCGGGGCCGAAGTCGGTGTCACAGCCGGACTTGCCCTCGTTGTCGAAGCCGCCGACGACGTAGAAGTCCCCGAGGAAGCCGAGCGCCGTGTGTACACCGGCGGCACGGTGGATGCGGCCGCGGCTGCGCTCCAGGTTCATCAGCAGGAGCTGGGCGGTGGTGCGGGTACCGGGGTCCGTGTCGCGTCGCGCGCTCGCCTCGGTGTAGACCTTCAACAGCGGGGTGAGGTCCTCGAGCTCGTCCGTGAGGGCGTTCAGGCGGATGAGCTGCGCGGCGCCGCGAGGAGAGGAGGCCAGCTTCCGCGCCTCCTCGGCCTGAGCGCGGGCAGCGGCGATGCCGTGCTCGGCGTTTGCCTGGGCGAGCAGAGGGCAGGCGAGCGCGAGGAGCGCGACGAGCCAGGTGGTGCGCAGGGCGGAGAGCCGGGGGGGACGCGACATCCGTGTTCCTCTCGTCGATTGGAATGAAAGGGCCGGGGCAGGGAGCCGGCGCCGGAGAACAGCCGGGCTCCTCGACACCTTCCCCTGCATGCGCGGTTGCGGGCGGGCAGGCAACAGAAATGTCGGGAATCAGGCGAGGGAGAAGGCGCGGGCGAGGGTGAGTACCTCGACACGAGGCACGCCTGCCTGGTGGAGGGCGGAGGCGGCGGCGCGGACGGTGGAGCCGGTGGTGAGGACGTCATCCACCAGCAGCACCTCGCGGCCGGCCACCGAGGGCGAGGCGGTGAAGGCCCCGGCCACGTTGCGGGCGCGCTCGCTCTCGGAGAGGCCGACCTGGCGTTGTGTCTCGCGGGAGCGGGCGAGGAGGCCCACGGGGGCTTCGCGGCCGGTGGTGCGGGCCAGGGCGCTGGCGAGGAGCTGGGCCTGATCGTACTTGCGCTCGCGGAAGCGCCGCGCGTGGAGGGGGAGGGCGACGACGAGGGAGGGAGCCTGGGAGAGGAAGTGCTGGGACTCGCTGGCCAGCAGCTCCGCGAGGGAGGGGGCGAGCTCGGGGTGGTCCTCGTACTTGAAGCGGTGGATGGCGCGGGCGACGGGGCCGTCGTGGGCGAAGGGAGCCGAGGCACGGGCGAAGGGCGGGGGCGAGGCGAGGCAGCGCGGGCAGGTGGCGCGGGGGAAGTCTCCGGGCTCGGCGCAGGTGCGGCAGCGAGCGGGCGGGAGGCGCTCCACGGCGAGGTCGCACGTCTCGCAGAAGAAGGCGCGCACGGGCAGCACCTTCGCGCAGGCGATGCAGGCGGGAGGGTAGAGCAGCTCGAGCATCGCGCGGTGCATGGGTGGACCTTCTTCGGACTTCGGATTCCGTTCAAGTGTACGGAGGGGCACCGTGACCTCGACGCACTCGGGAGGCGAGTCCCCCGGACGGCTTCCACTCCTGGTGGATTTAGATGATGGAGTGCATTTGCTGGAACTCTCCGTTGCCAATGAGTTCTCGACAGGTATGTAGGCTGAGACTAGTTTTGCCACCCCGTCAGAATGGGACATTACTGACGTTCCATGCAGAGGAGGGAGTCATGACGAGCGCAGCCGAGTCGCTTCATCGCAACCCCGTCAGCCCGGAGAACCTCCTCAACCCGCTCCCGTTCTACGCGGACCTGCGGGAGAACGACCCGGTACACTGGTCGGATGTCATCCAGTCCTGGATCATCACCCGCCATGTGGACGTGGCGAACTACTTCCGGGATTCACGCCTGAGCGCGGACCGGACGCACGCCTTCGAGCGCCAGTTCCAGGGCCGGATGGACGTCATCCAGGACTTCCTCCGGGCCGCCCGCATGCAGATGATGAACAAGGACGGTGCGGAGCACCTGCGGCTGCGACGGCTGGTCAATCCGGCATTCTCGCCGCAGTCGCTCGATGCCTGGCGGCCCGCCATCCAGCGTACCGCGGAGCACCTGGTGGAGCAGGTGCAGGCACAGGGGCGGATGGACCTGGCGAAGGAGTTTTCCTACCAGTTCCCCGTTCGGGTCATCGCCGAGTTGATGGCTGTCCCCAGCGAGGATCGCAGGCGCTTCCAGGAGTGGGCGGAGCCGGTCGCCGATTTCGTCAGTCCCTCTCCGGGGGCGGACATCATGGAAGTTGCTCGCCGCGCCAACGATGCCATGCGGGACATCTGCAACTATCTGGCGGAGATCGTCGAGCACCGCCGCCATTCCCCTGGGAACGACATCCTCAGTCAGATGATCCACGCCCAGGAGGGGGGCCGTATGTCCGTGGACGAGCTGGTGTCCAACGCCATGCTCGTCCTGTCGGCCGGGCACCTGACGACCTCGGATCAGCTCAGCAACGGCGTCTACGAACTGCTCTCGCACCCCGAGCAACTCCAGATGCTTCGGGAGAACCCGGGTCTGATGAAGTCAGCCGTGGAGGAGATGCTGCGTTTCTCCCCTCCGCTGCTCTTCACGCAACGAGTCGTCGCGGAGACCTTCGTGCTGCATGGCCGGACTCTCCGCAAGGGAGACATGGTGTTTCTCGGTCTTGCCTCCGCCAATCGCGACCCGCAGGCATTTTCCGACCCGGATCGCTTCGACATCACCCGCGACAGCGTTCGTCAGAAGCACATGTCCTTCGCCTTCGGGCCGCACCATTGCCTGGGGGCTGGCCTGGCTCGCCGTGAAGTGGAGGTCGCCCTCGAGGTGCTGCTGGAGCGCCTGCCCGGACTGCGGCTGGACGAGGCGCAGACGCCGAGGCCCAAGTGCGAGAGCCTGCTCTTCCGTGGCTTCCACTCCCTGCCCGTGAAGTGGTAGCGCGACGCCTCCCGCCGCCCCCTGGCTGCCGCGACGCTGGCCGTGGTCCTACGGCTTGATGCGCTGGTACTGGGCGAATACGGCAAGGAGGGCGGACTCGACGATGTGGTAGGGATTGTAGAGGATCTTGGTAATCCACAGCCGAGGCAGCTCCTCGCTGGCCGTGTAGTGTTTCTCGAGGTAGGCAATCCCTCTCTCGATGGGCTCGAAGGGAATGCCGCCCTTCTTCTCATACACGGTCGCCAGCGCCATCACCGCGTAGGCCGTCTCCTCGATGGCTGCCTTGGGGAGGCTCGGGTACCAGCTCCAGGAGCCATCCTCGCGCTGGGTCTTCAGCAGCCAGGAGAGCTGCCGTTGGATGAGTTCGTCCTCCAGTCCCGTCAGGGCCGCGATGGCATGGGAGGTGCTGTAGTAGGGCGAGACGTGCCACTTGTCCGTGATGAAGTCGGTCGAGAGCTTGAGCTTCAAGACGTTCAAGGCCTTCGACAGCATCTCGGCGCGACGCGGGAAGTCACGGGCCTCCCGGAGGGCGTGGAGGATGTGGATGTGGACGTCGATGGAGATGTTGCGCTCCAGCGGGTAGCAGCGGAAGTGTTCGGGCGTCTCGAAGAACTCCAGCCCGGCCGGGTCGGCCTCCACCCCGAAGAGGTGCAGGAGCCGGAAGGTCAGCGCGGTATCATCCAGGTCCGCGAAGGAGAGGTTGCTCGAGAAGCTCAGGCCGCGAGGGTTCCAGAGCCTGGCCAACTGGTCGACGAAGGGCCGGGCCGCGGGCAGGTCGGTGAGCTGCGTTCCCAGGCTCAGGTGGTAGAGCGCCCAGGCCGGCTCGAAGATATCGAGGGGAGCGAACGCGGGCATGGCGCCCCCGTACCGGGTCATGAGTGTTTCGAGGTAGCCGCGCCCCTGTGCTCCGCCGAGCACCGCATCGACGTAGGCCGTCGCGGCCGGGGAGTTGTGGATGCTGCCATTGCTGGCGCGGAGCTCGTGGACGGCGCTCCGGTCGAGCTGCTCGAAGCTCAGGAACTCCAGCGAGAAGGCGACGGGGAAGTGTGGCGAATAGATGGCCTTCTGCGGCACGAGGGCCAGCTTCTCCCTGGAGAGCTTGAGCTGGGGCGCCATCAGCTCTTCAATCCGCTGCACCTTCAGGCCCTGCTTGCGTGCCAGGCCCACCAGGCCGGGCAGCAGCAGCTCGAAGCCGACCGTCTCGTAGACATCCTCGCCCAGGCGGGAGATCGCCTTCTCCAGATACGCGACGCCCCTCTCGGCCTTCTGCAGGGCCGGGGCGTTGGTGGAGCGCGCCGCGATGGCATTGATGGCGGCCAGGGTCGAGATGACCCGGTCATGGTGGTACTCCAACTCCGCTCCCCAACTCCCGTCCGGATGCTGCGCCTCCAGCAGCCAGTCCATGGCGGGAGGAAGGTGCCAGGCCGCCCATGCCGTATCATATGCAGAGGTGGAGACGTGGCTGGGAGTCCGGTGCATCTTCCGCAGGAAGTCGTTGAGCTGGTCGTTCATCTCTTGCTCCGGCCCGAGAGGTGGGGCGCAGGCTTCCGCGAAGGGAACCTGATTCCGGACCTTGATGTCGCGTGTGAATTCGGGCCTTTCCTGAGGAGGTCTGATGACGAGTCCTCAGCAGGTTCGCTCTGGATACGAACTCAGGGGCAAACCTTCGGGCCCCATCACCCAGGAAGCTACAGGTAAAGGGGCGCCCCATTCAAGGGGCGGTCGTGGTGAGGGGGCGTTGTCGCTCACCAGTGTAGGTGCTCACCCACACTTTGCACCCCATGTAGCAGTTGTCCGCGAGCGATGTGTCAACCCGTGAACGACTTTGTCTCTGGTCTCCCTCCGGGAGTAGGGTAGTTGGGCGGTCTACCACCAGGACTCCATGGCGCCAGCTCACGTACTCCGACGGCTCAGTCCCATCGAAACCCTCCTGTGGCTCGCGGATCGGAGTTGTAGCCTCAATTTCACCATGCATGCCGAGCTCCGAGGCCCCGTGAGCCTCGAGAGCCTCCAGGCGGCCCTTGCCGCCGTCCAGCGACGCCACCCGCTGCTCCGTGTCCGGATCGTCGAGGACGAGGAAGGCACCTTCTTCGTGGAGGATGGCGTCGGCCCGATCCCCCTGCGCCATGTCGAGGGCCCTCATGCCGACTGGCATGCTGAGTTCGAGTACGAGCTCAATACGCGCCTCGACTGGGAGAATGGGCCACTGGCACGGTGTGTGTGGATCAACGGCGAGGCCGACACCTCGACACTGCTCGTCACCTTCCACCACTCCATCGGGGACGCCTCGTCGGGCACCTACCTGATACGTGACGTGCTGCAAGCCTGCGGTGCCGTGTCCGCGGGCGAGGCGCGTGTGCTGGAGCCTCTCCCGCTCAGGCCCGCCTTGGATCAGGAGTTGCCTCCAGAGGCTCGCGGCTGGCGGGGTCTGGGACGCTTCGTGTCCGCCATCGGCCGCATGAGGTTGTGGTTCGCGCGGCACGGGCAGCCCGTCGAGCTGCCACCGGATGCACCGAAACATGTCATCGAGCGGCAGGCCTGTGTCAGCCTGAAACGCCTGGAGCCCGAGTTCACCCGGGTGCTCGTCGCGCGCGCGCGGCGCGAGGGCACCACCGTCCAGGGCGCCGTGAGCGCAGCCATTGCCCTGGCCGCCGCGGAGGAGTGGCCCAAGGGACGGACGAACCCGATGGTGTTTGGTTTCATCGCCAACCTGCGAGACAGGCTCGTCCCACCGATCGCCGACGACATCGGCCTCTATGTCTCACTGGGCTTCGGCCTGCACCTCGTCTCGTGCGACAGGCCCTTGTGGGAGCTGGCGCGGGAGATGAAGCGCGAGGTGACGAGGTTCATCGACACGGGGGCGCCCTTCGTCTTCCTGCCCTGGCAGGGCCGGACCATGCTGCCGATGCGCCGCCTGTACGGCCGCGGCGAGGAGGGGATTGGCCGCCTCGGAAACTTCCTCGTGCGTACACAGCTCCCCGCCCTGGGGCTGACCAACATCGGTCGTGTCCCCCTCAAGGACCGCTATGGGCCGTTGCAAATCCAGGCCGTGGGTTTCTGCCCCTCCCTCTCCGTGCTCTCCAACTTTGGGGTGTCGGCCGCCACCATCCAGGACAGGCTCTGCCTGAACTTCGTGGGTATGCACCCCGTCGTCGCCCGAGAGCGCATCGAGCGAATGGCGGAGCGGACCGTCTCCCTGCTGGGCAAGGCATTGGAGTAGGAGGCTGTCATCGCGCCCGGCGCCTTCACCGTCCTGGCGAGCGTCTCCGCAGATGCAGATGGAAATTATCGGGCACTCGGAGGGTGCTCGTCATGCGTGCTTTCAGAGGCCGGCCCGGCAGGGGTTCCAGGTCGAAGCGTGACAGGACCCGCGCCAGCAGTAGCTGGCCTTCCATGAGGGCGAATTCCTTGCCCACGCATAGCCGCTGGCCCGCGCCAAAGGGCAGCCACGCCAGCGGGGCCCGCCCCGCGGAGCGCTCCGTCGAGAAGCGCAACGGGTCGAAACGCTCTGGCTCTTCCCAGATGCCCGGGTGGCGCTGCATCGCGTAGGACATGATACCTACCATGGTGCCCGCGGGCACCTGGTAGCCATCAATGACGTCATCCTCCACGGCGGTTCGCGGAATCCAGAAGGCGGGCGGGAACAGACGCAGCGCCTCCTGGAAGGCCATGAGGGCTAGCTTCAGACGGGGCAGGTCGGTGAACTGAGGGGGGCGACCTCCGAGCACTGTCTCGCACTCCTCGCGCACCGCCTGGGCCAGCTCCGGCCTCTCGGCCAGCAGGGCCAGGGTGAAGGACAGGCCCGTGGCGGTCGTCTCATAGCCCGCCATGAAGAGGGGGACGGCCTCGTCGCGCAGCTGCTGGTCCGTCATCCGCTCCCCCGTCTCGGCATCCACCATGTCCAGCAGCATGCCAATGAGGTCTCCGTTGGTACCCTCGTTCTGACGCCGCCGCTCTATCACCCGGAAGACGATTTCATCGATGGCCCGCACTCCCTGCTCGAAGTGCTGGCGCCCGGGTAATGGCACCCAACTGGGCAGCATGCCGGTGAAAACTCCCAGCAGCATGTAGTCCAGCACGTGGTCCATCTCCCGGCTGATGACGTCCTCCTCGCTGGATTCGATGCCAGCGCCGAACATCGTCTTGACGGCCACGTTCAGGGTGATGCGATCCATCTCGGAGGCCAGTTGCAGAGGTTCACCCGCGGATGCCAGACGCTCCCAGCGCTCCAGGCGCTCATCAATGGCCTGACCCATCAGGGTGGTCAGGGCCGCCAGTCGCTCGCGGTGGAACTGCGGCTGGATCATCCGCCTCTGGCGCAGCCAGAAGTCCCCCTCGCTGGCCGGCAACCCGTTGCCAATGAGTCTTCGGATGGTGTCCCACATCGGCCCACCCTTGCTGTAGTTCTGAACCCGATCGCGGAGAACGTGCTGGGCGTGGCGTGGATGGTTCAGCGAGATGAGCCGGGTGACGCCGAGGTCCAACCAGTGCATGTCGCCATGTCGCTCCCGGGCGGAGACGAGGAACTCCAGCGGATGCTTCACCAGCGAGGGCAATGCACCCACCAGGGGCAGGCCCGCTCGTGGCAGGCGCGTACTGGACGTAGTGGAGCTTGCGGTGGCATTGGACATGGTGGCTCTCCAGGGCACTCAGTCGCGCTGGGGTCAATCCCCTAGTGTCGACATGATGCCGCAACCTCCGAGCCGTGCCCAGGTTCATTCCTGACCGAGTATCTCGACCCCTGACGGACGCGGGTCCCCAGGGGCCTCGGTGGTACGGGCAGTGCCTGCTGCACTCGATCGGCGCTTCAGCGGACGGGGAACCAGAAAGGTCCCACCCTCTCCCCCAGGCCGAGGGTGGGGAGGTTCTCCAACTGCGTGCGGTCGATCTTCAAGATCTCCTCGGCCCTCCCCGTCTTGTCCTGGCGCCATGTATGACGGGTATGGGCGTAGTCGTAGAGGATGCGGCGGAACTCCTGTTCGGACAGGGAATAACCCGGCCGCTGCATCCAGTAGCACTCGGCCTTTTCGGCGAGGAGCGGAGGAAACAGTTCGACGGACAGGGAAGGCTTTCCACTGCCCAGGAAGATGCCGGCTGGTGGAATGACCTCTCCATACAACGCGCGCACGGCCTCTTCGCGACTGGAGGCCTTCGAGTCGTGAACGGCCCTGAAGAGCT
>QKJM01000018.1 GCA_003249315.1 Archangium sp. | reverse complement strand
CAGCGCCAGCGTCTGCCTCACCCTCCGCTCCCCCTCCGACAGCCCCACCTCCTTCAGCAGCTCCGGCGTCATCTCCCCGCCGTGCATCCCCGCCACCTTCGCCAATCGATCCACCTGATCCAACGACAGCCCCCGCGCCTTCCCCACCTCCCTCAGCGACAGCCGACCTCGGTAGCAGATGACCTCGCACACCATCCCCGCCCGGTGCCGCCCGTGCTTCTCGTACACGTACTGCAGCACCTCCTCCCGCCGCTCGTGCTCGAAGTCCACGTCGATGTCCGGTGGCTCCTTCCGCTCCATGCTCAGGAAGCGCTCGAACAGCAGCCCCATCCTCACCGGATCGATCGCCGTGACGCCCAGCGCGTAGCACACCGCCGAGTTGGCCGCGCTCCCCCGTCCCTGGCACAGAATCCCCTGCGAGCGCGCGAACCGCACGATGTCCCAGATCGCCAGGAAGTACCCCGGGAAGTCCAAGGCCTCGATCAGCCGCAGCTCGTGCTCCACCTGCTTCACCACCTCCGGTGGTACTCCTCCCGGGTAGCGCACCTGGAGCCCCTGCCTCACCAGCTCGGCCAGCCAGCTCGCCGCTGTCTGCCCCGGCGGAAGATCCTCCTCCGAGAAGTGGTAGTGCAGCCCGTCCAGCGTCGCGTTGCACCGGCTCGCAAGCTCCACCGTCCGCTCCACCGCCTCCGGAAGGTCCGCGAAGAGCCGCCTCATCTCCTCCGGCCCCTTCAGCGTCCGCTCCGCGTTCGGCAGCCGCCTCGTCCCGAGCTGCCCCAACGTCGTCTTGTGCCTCACCGCCGTCAGCACGTCCTGCAGAGGCTGCCGACTCCGCTGGTGCGTATGCACGTCGTTGTGGGCGCATAGCGGCGCCCCGAGCTCCCTGGACAGGGAGCGTGCCTTCGCCACACGGGCCTCGTCTCCCGCAGTGAGCGCGCGGCTCACCCCCACGTAGAAGCGATCCGGGAAGGCCTCCGCCAACGGCGCTACCTGCTCCACCGGCGCGGGGAATGGGAGGAGCGCGAGCAGGCCCTCCGCGCTCTCCGCCAGCTCCCTCAAGGGGAGCCCCGCCTCCCCCTTGGGGTTCGTCATCCGACTCCGGGAGATCAGCCGGCTCAGGTTCGCGTACCCCCTCGCGTCCTGCGCGTATGCCACCACCTTCGGGCCGTCCGTCAGCGTCAGCTCGCTCGCCAGGAGGTACTTGAGGCCCGCCTCCTTCGCCGCCAGGTGCGCCTTCACCGCTCCGTACAGCCCGTCCCCGTCCGCCAGCGCCACCGCGCTCAGCCCGAGCTCACCCGCTCTCTGGATCAGCTCCTCGGGGTGCGAGGCCCCTCGGAGAAACGAAAAATTCGAGCGGCAAACCAGCTCAGCGTACACCCCCACCACGCTACTGAGCGGACGTTCAGCCGGAAGGCCCGCCCCAGTAGGTATGAACACCCTACCCGTTGTGTTACGTCACTTGAGTGGTCAAGGCGATTGGCTTGACCACCTTTTGTGGTGGGTATTTTTTGGGGGATTCAGTGGGTTGTATGAAGTGGGGGGATGCTCGGTCTCAACCCCGGGGACTCGGCACCCTCACCCCGTCCCTCTCCCAGAGGGAGAGGGGTTTTGTGTCAGGTTGAGGGGCGGATGCTTCCTGTCTCGAGGGCTTTCACCGCCGCCCGGCTCAGCATCTGCACCCCGAAGATCATCATCGCGAACCGCTCGTCCTTCGTCAGGCCCGCCTTGTACCTCGCGTAGATCTGCTGCGCGATCACCGCCACCTTGAAGAGCGACAACACGTAGTGGAACAGGATTCCCCTCGTGTCCCTCCCGCTCTTCTCCGCGTACCTCGCCACCAGCTCCTCGCGCGTCAGGTTCCCCGGCAGCATCGTCAGCCCGAGTGGCAGCGCCTTCAGCTCCTCCGGATCCTCCGCCTCCACCCAGTACGCCAGCGCCATCCCCAGGTCCGACAGCGGATCCCCGATCGTCGCCATCTCCCAGTCCAGCACCCCGCGGATCCTCGGCAGATCCTCCGGATCCAACACCAGGTTGTCGTACTTGTAGTCGTTGTGGATCAGCGTCGGCGCCGTCTCCGCCGGGATGTTCCCCGCCAGCCACTTCGCCACCTGCTCCATCTCTGGAATCTCGTCCGTCTTCGCCTTCCCGTAGCGTTCCGTCCACCCCGCCACCTGCCTCCCCACGTACCCCTCCGGCTTCCCGATCTCCCCCAGCCCCGCCGCTCGCCAGTCCACCCCGTGCAGCTCCACCAGGTTGTCCACGAACGACTCCGACAGCCTCCTCATCAGCTCCGGCGTCAGCTCCAACCCCTTCGGCGGCTTCGAGCGGAGGATCACCCCTCGCACCCGCTCCATCACGTAGAAGGGCGCCCCCATCGGCGACTCGCCTTCCCCGCAGTACACCAGCGGCCGAGGCACCTTCGGGTACACCGGCAGGAGCGCGCTCAGGATCCGGTACTCGCGCCCCATGTCGTGCCCCGCCTTGATCGCCTTCGCTCCGAAGGGCGGCCGGCGCAGCACCAGCTCTTTCTCCCCCATCCGCAACAGGTACGTCAGGTTCGAGTGCCCTCCCGGAAACTGCTCCACCTCCAGCGGCCCCTTCAGGCCCGGCACCTTCTCTTCCAGGTATTTCTCCAGCCACGCCGCGTCCAGTTCCTCCCCGGGACGCACCGCGCGAGTCCTGTCCACCAGCTCCGACGTGCTCATTCCCCCCTCCCCTTCTTCATCCCGTAGCGCTCGAGGATCCGCTTCGCCAGCGACGACTTGTGGACCTCGTCCGCCCCGTCGTAGATGCGCGCACCCCGCTCGTGCCCCCACCAGAACGCCAGCGGCGTCTCGTCCGTCAGCCCCATCGCTCCGTACGTCTGGATCGCCCTGTCCAGCACCCGCTGCAGCACGTTCGCCGCGAAGAACTTGATCGCCGCGATCTCCTCCCTCGCCTCCGATGCCCCCTCCGCCTCCATCTTCCACGCCGCGTGCAGCACCATCAGCCGCGCCGCGTTGATCTCCGCCCTCGACTCCGCCACCCACTCCTGCACCATCTGCCTCGTCCCCAGCGGCTTGCCCGGCGACATCTCCCGGCTCACCGCCCGCTCGCACATCAGCTCGAACGCCCGCTCGCAGATGCCCAGCCACCTCATGCAGTGGTGGATCCGCCCCGGCCCCAGCCGATCCTGCGCGATCACGAACCCCATCCCCTCCTCACCCAGCCGGTTCTCCACCGGCACCCGACACCCCTCCAGCCTCACCTCCGCGTGGCTCGCCCACCCCTCTCCCGCCTCCCCCGCCACCGGGATGTTCCTCACCCGCTGGTAGCCCGCCGTGTCCGTCGGCACGACGATCTGACTCGCTCGCAGGTACCGGTTCGGCG
>QKJM01000985.1 GCA_003249315.1 Archangium sp. | reverse complement strand
CCGTCGATGCGCGGGAGGAGTTGCGGCTGCTGGATTATGGCCTGCGCCTGACGTCGGGCCGGCGCGCCCAGGAACTGCCGGGTCGCAGTCGCCACCTGGGCGCCTGTCTCTGGCTCGATGGGGCGGAGGGCGGGGCCCAGGCGCTGGGTCGCCGCACGGGTCGGCTCGAAGTGGGACACCGGGCCGACTGGTTGGTGTTGGATGCCGATCATCCGGTGCTGATGGAGCGCGAGGGAGATCTGCTGCTGGATGCGCTCGTCTTCGCCCATGCCGGCACGAGCCCCATCACCCATACCTTCGTCGGCGGTCGAGCCGTGATAGAGCAGCGTCGCCACGCCAAGGAAGACGAGATTTCAAGTCGCTACCGGCAGGCGCTGCGACGGCTGTTGTCTTGAACCTCCAGGAGCCCTCCCATGTCCCTCCGCCCCTTCGTCTTCACCCCCGGTTCCGCGCCGCTGCTGGTGTCCATTCCGCACGCGGGAACCGAGGTGCCGGACTGGCTGGCCTCGCGGCTGAGTCAGTCCGCTCGCCCCCTGCCGGACACGGACTGGCTCGTACCCGAGCTGTACGACTTCCTGGGCGAGCTCGGCGCGTCCGTCATCGCGGCGACGCAGAGCCGCTATGTCGTGGATGTGAACAGGCCTCACACGGATGAGAGCCTGTATCCCGGGCAGATCACCACCGGACTGTTCCCCACGGAGACCTTCACCGGAGAGCCCGTCTGGTCCGTTCCTCTCGAGCAGGAGGAGAAGGAGCGCATCAAGGTGGAGGTCTGGCACCCCTATCACGAGCGTCTCCGGAGCGAGCTGGACCGGCTGGTGGCGGAGCACGGCTTCGCCTGCCTGTGGGAGGCACACTCCATCGCTCCGAGGCTTCCCCGCCTGTTCGAGGGCACGCTGCCCGACCTGAACCTGGGCACCAACGCGGGGGCGGCCTGCCCCGCCTCGGTGGCGGCGCGCGTGCATGAGGTGGCGGCGGGCGACGGGCGCTACACGACCGTGCTGAATGGTCGCTTCAAGGGCGGATTCATCACCCGTCATTTCGGCCAGCCCCAGGAGGGGATCCTCGCCTTCCAGCTCGAGATCGCCCAGAGCGCCTACATGGCCGATGGCTCCTGGTACGGAGAGGGAGGGGCGAAGGCGCCGCCTCCCCGCCTGGACTCCGCCAGGGCGGAGATGCTCCGGCCGCTGCTCCGCCGCATGATGCAGACCTATCTCTCGGCCGCCGCCGACCACCTGAAGTCCCCGCGGTGAGCACTCGGCGCTCACCCTCCAGATAGACAGGCTTGGAACTGGCGCTCCCGGAAACGCCCCGGCGTATGCACTTCGGGGTGGGCGGAGGACCCGTGTAGGAAGTCCTCCGGAGCCTTACCGGTTGTCCTGGGTACCATGCCCCTCCACCCGTCGGACTCCAGGCCGTCTTCAAACGCCAATCTTCGGAAGTTCGTCACCCCCGAGGTCATCTACGGTGCCGGGTCCAGGCATCTGGCTGGTCGCTATGCGCGCAACATCGGGGCCGGCAAGGTCCTGGTGGTGTCGGATCCCGGCGTGGTCGCCGCGGGCTGGACGGAGGACGTGCTCGCGTCGCTGGAGAAGGAGGGGTTGAGCTACTGCCTCTTCACGGGCGTGAGCCCCAACCCCCGGGAAGAGGAAGTGGCACGAGGCGTCGAGTCCTGCCGGGAGTCGGGTTGCGAGGGCATCGTCGCGGTGGGCGGAGGCAGCGTCATCGACTGCGCCAAGGGGGTCGGCATCGTTCTGGCCAACGAGAGCCCCATCCTCGAGTTCGAGGGGGTGGATTGCATCGAGCACCCCATTCCGCCGCTCGTCTGCATCCCCACCACCTCGGGGAGCGCCGCGGACGTCTCCCAGTTCGCCATCATCACGGACTCCGAGCGCCGGCTGAAGGTGTCCATCGTCAGCAAGGCCATCGTTCCCGACCTCTCGCTCGTCGACTACGCCACCACACGGACGCTCACGCCCTACCTCGTCGCCTGCTCCGGGATGGATGCCTTCGTCCACTCCATCGAGGCCTTCGTCTCGAATGCCCAGGCGCCACTCACGGACATGTACGCGCTCTCGGCGCTCTCGCTCATCTGGAACCACCTGCCGGCGGCCATGAAGGACCCTCCCGACGAGGCCGCTCGCACCCAGGTGATGATGGGCAGCCTCGAGGCCGGGCTCGCCTTCTCGAACGCCTCGCTCGGGGCCGTCCACGCCATGGCCCACGCGCTCGGCGGGCTCGTGGACAACCCTCACGGCGAGGCGAACGCGATGCTCATCGACCATGTGGTCGCCTTCAACTACGAGGCGGCGTCCGAGCGGTTCGACCTCCTCGCGCAGCGCATGGGCGTCGAGAGCGGCTGGAGGATGGGGGCGACGGAGCGCAGGGAGGTGCTCCTCACCCGGCTCCGGCAGCTCAAGCGCCTGTCCGGGCTCGACCTGCGGTTGCGCGATCGGGGAGTGGTTCGCTCCGACATTCCCCTCCTCGCCCGGCGGGCGCTCGCCGATCCCTGCATGGCGACGAACCCTCGTCGCCCGACCTTGCGCGACATAGAAGTCATGTATGAAGAAGCCCTCTGAACCGCCTGAAGGCTGGGACGCGCAGCGGGACGAAATCATCGGGCTCGGCCAACGCTCCCTCCGCAAGAGCTACTTCGGAGCGCTGCGGGAGCGCCTCTCGGAGCTCGCCCGCTTCCGTGCCCTGCTCGACGAGAGCAGCGACGCCATCATCGTCGCGGAGCTGCCGGGCTTTCGTGTGGTGGATGCCAACCGGGCGGGGCGGCGGATGCTCGATCCTTCTGGCTCCGTCCCCACCGGCAGGCAGCTCCCTTCCTTCTTCGGCCCGGGCGAGTGGCGGAAGCTGGAGGCGCACGTCCACCAGCGGCGAAATGGAGAGGCTTCCGCGCAGGGGCCATGCCTTCTCACGCTCCAGGGAGAAGGGGGAGAGCGCATGTTCGAGCTCTCCGTCCGGCAGGACACGTTCGGCCATCTGCACTACCTCGTCCTCGTGGCCCGCGACGTGACGGAGCGGGTGAAGGCCGAGCAGGCGCTCCGGGCGGCGAAGGAGGAGGCGGAGGCCGCGGCCCGCGCGAAGGCCCGCTTCCTCAGCGTCGCCTCCCATGAACTCCGTACCCCCCTCACCTCTCTCATGCTCCTGCTCCAGCAGTCCATCCGACAGGCCGAGGGGGAGCCCTCCAGCCCAGGCGCGCTCAAGCGCATGCTGCGCCAGGCTGGCCGGCTGGCGAACCTGGTGGACGACCTGCTCGACGTCTCCCGCCTGGAGCATGATCGGCTCGTTCTGCGGCCCGCCTCCATCGAACTGCGTTCGCTCGTGAGCGAGGTGGTGGAGGACTTCCGCGCCTGCGTGCCCG
>QKJM01000042.1 GCA_003249315.1 Archangium sp. | reverse complement strand
GGCCGCATCCGTGTAGAAGGCGCGGGCGGCCTCCTCCAGCGAGGCGTCCTGGGCTTGGGCGCGCATGCGCTCGAGCAGGCTCGCGAGGAACTCAGGATCCGCCTCCAGCGCGGCCTTGGTGGCGCGGAGGAAGGAGGAGACGGCGGCGGCGCGAGCCCCCGCGTCCGGCTGGCCAGTCTTGAGCGCCTGCATCGGCTCCCAGAGGACGGCGGTGAGCCACACCTGCTCCTCGGGGGCGAACACGGGCGGCGTCGAGGGCTGGCGCAGGGCGGCCTCGACGCGGGCGGCGCGCTCCTTGCCCTCCTGGGCGATGCGCCCGGCCAGCGCCGGGTCCGCCTCCACGTACTGCACCAGTGCGTCTACATCCCCCTCGCTGGCCTTCATCAGCGCCTCCAGCGCCTCGTCGGAGAGCCCGGTGCTGGCCGAGATGGCCTCCAGCTTCGAGCGCCAGTCCTCCTGCTGGCGGGCGCCCCACTCGCGCACCTGCACGTCGAAGAGCACGTCGAGCACGGGCCGGTCCTCGGGCTGGACGCGGGTGCCTGGAGTGGTGGTGGCCAGCAGCGCGCCCACGCAGAGGGCCTGCCGGTCCTCCGCCGAGAGCCCCGAGACGGAGGCGCGGGCCAGCAAGGTGGCGCGCAGCTTCTCCAGGAAGGCACGGGTGCCGAGGGCGCGCAGGGTGGAGACGTGCAGCTCGTGCCGGGCCTGGGCCGGCTGCTCCTCGATGGCGTCCGCCAGTCGCGAGAACTCCGCGGTGACGTGGGCGTCGAAGGCGGCCTCTTCGAAGCGCAGGCCAGGGGCGGGGCCCCACTCGGTGAGCAGGGTGCGCAGCCGCTCCAGGGCGGCGGTGAGGCGCGGCACGTCCTGCTGGTGGAGGATGACCATGGCCGCGCGCAGGTCCTCCGCGAGCGGGCGGGCGGGCGCGGCGGGCTGGGCGGCTGCCCGGGCCCGGTCCTCGGCGGCATGGCATACCTTGTATTTCTTCCCGCTTCCGCAGGGGCAGGGCTCGTTCCGACCGGGCCTGGCGCGACTCACGTGTTCCACCTCTCTGGAGAGAGGCCCGCATATCAGCCCAGGCGTCCCATTTCACGTGCCCGGGATTCACGGGAGTGTTGGCTGGACTCACCCGGAACCCCTGACTGTCGCTTACTCCGCCCGGTTCATGTTGGACGGATGGCGCGGCTTTGGTGGGGACTGCAACGAAGGGAGGGATGGGTGCTGGCATCCGCTCCCGTCCGGGCTAGGTTCCGGGTCCATGAGACGACTGCTGAGCATGTTGATGATGGTGGGAGCCCTCGGGGTGGCGCGGGCCCAGCCACCGGCGACCGAGGCGACGAGCGCCGCGGGTGGGGTGTCCTGGACGGCGCCCTCGGGCTGGGAGGCCCAGGGCTCCCGGCCGATGCGCGTGGCCACCTACCGGATTGCCCCCGCCAAGGGCGACACCGAGCCCGCCGAGCTCGCCATCTTCTACTTCGGTCCCGGCCAGGGCGGAGGCGTGGACGCCAACGTCCAGCGCTGGGTGTCCCAGTTCCAGAAGCCCGATGGCGCTCCCCTCCCGGAGAAGGAGGTCCACCGCGAGAAGAAGACGCTCGGCGGCGTCCCCGTTACCACCGTGGACGCGAAGGGCACGTATACCGGCGGCGGCCCGATGATGGGCCCGGCCACCCCCAAGCCCGGCTTCCGCCTGCTGGGCGCCATCGTCGAGGGTCCCCAGGGCTCCGTCTTCTTCAAGCTCACCGGCCCTCAGCGCACCGTCACCGCCGCTGAGAAGGACTTCCGCAAGCTGCTCCAGTCGGTGAAGAAGCAGTAGGAAAAACTCTACCCACCTTTCTCTCGAAAGGTGAGAGGACTTGAGAGGCATTGCCCCGCCTGCCTGGAATGTTCGGGCGGGCGGGAGCGCCCGAGTCCATCCCGAGTCGGCCTTGAACGTCGAGCGGCACACGTGTGTCCGCGGCGCGTGTTGACGCCTTTACAGGCGGTTCCATCCGCGCTGCGCGATGCACAGGGCGGGCACACGTTCCTGCGCGAGTCGGCACGTATGCACTCCCCTTGCCGCATACCCCACGAGTGAGCGCGTCGCCGGGCTTCCTCCTCCCCGGAGCAAGGGGAGGAGTGTCTGTCACCCCCTCGTCTCGGAAGAAAAGTCATGAGAAGTCCAACAATGAGAAGTGCATGGTTGTCGGCGGCCGTCCTTCCCCTGGTGCTGATGGCCGCGCTGGGTGGTTGTACCCAGCGTGCCACCCCGCCCGTCGAGCAGTTGGACGAGAAGCCACTCGTCGATGGCTCCGCGTACATGGTGCGGCGATACATGCGGTGGATGGAGTCCAGCGCCGGCCCGCGGGGGCCTCGCGTTGGCCTCAACGAGAGGATGCCGGTGGATCTCACCGACGCCACCCAGTACCGCTTCGTGCTCAACCGGCTCCAGGCGGCGGGCGTCACCGCGCAGGACTCCCCGAACCTCTTCCATCGCCTGAGCGCACTCCACGCTCCCCGCAGTGCGAGCCAGCACCCCGAGGTGGTGGCGGCGGCGGGGGTGAAGGCCGCGGAGACGGCCACCCCCTCGGACTGGTGCGGGCACCTGATTCCCCTGGGGGGCGTCGGTGGGGATGCGGGGCGCACGCACTTCGAGGGCTCCGCCCTCGCCTCCTGCCTCAACGGCGCGGACTACGGCTTCGTGGATGTCTCCGCCTACGCCACCCAGGAGGGGCGGAAGGAGTTCGAGCTGCTCGCTCACGAGTCCTACGAGGAGTACGCTGGCACGGTGCTGGAGACGCCATCCGTGCGGGTCTCCCTCAAGCGCGGCTCGAAGCGGCAGCTCCTCGTGGACTCCCTCTTCCTCTCCTTCGATGACCGGACCGGCCGGCAGTTCGTCTCCTATGTCGCGGTGCGGGCCTCGTCCATGGGAGGGGGAGGGGGCCTCCACCTCGAGCACCCGAGGGACCTCGGGGATGATCTCCCTCACGAGCAGGGGACCGTCCGGCTCTGCCTGGAGCGAGGCAGCATGCATGGCTTCCTGGACTGTGATTATGGCGCGGTGCGAGCCGAGCCCGACGGGGGCTTCACCCCCTTCCTGAGCACCGGCAACACGGGGATCGCGGCCATCGACGCGGAGGCCTCGCGCGCCACCATGGAGGATGGCGGCACGCGGACGTGGATCGCTGACCCCAGCGCCTACTGGGTGCCTCCGCCTCCCCAGGTCTTCGATCCGACCCGCTTCCAGGTGCCGATGCGCGGCACGTTCGTCACCGGCGAGGGGGGGGACTGCGAGGTGACGTACAGGGATGCCTGGGTGGTGGCGCTACTCGAGGAGTCCGGCGGCGTGTGTGTCGGGGGGCAGGTTCCCGGCTCGACGGTGGGCCTGAAGGAGGGCCTGCCCTGGACGACGCCCACCAGGCCCGGCGAGTACCCCTTCAATGGCATCGTCGACTTCGGCGTCGAAAACTGTCTGCAGCAGAACCAGAACATCCGGCTGCAGATATGGGTGTTCGCGGGGGGCAAGTGCAATGTCGGTGGCAACCAGATCGACTTCTATTGCCCGGCGAAGAAGGAAGTCACCCCCATGGACTACAAGCGCATCTGCCTGGCCGAGGGCACGCGGGTGCTGGCGGAGGACGGCTCGCAGGTGCTGGTGGAGCAGGTGAAGGTGGGAGACAAGCTGCTCTCCAGCGCGAGCGGGCGGGTGCTGACGGTGACGACGGTCTCCCGCGGCGGGGAGAGCAAGCCGCTGGTGAAGCTGAAGGACGAGGCCGGCCATGAGGTGATGATGACGGAGACGCACCCGGTGGTGACGGTGGCGCGGGGCGTGGTGCAGGCCGGGGAGGTGGCTCCAGGCGACAAGGTCCTCACCCGGGATGGGCCCCGCAAGCTGGTGGCGGTGGAGCGCGTGCCCCATGACGGGATGGTCTACAACATGGCGCTCGGCACGGAGGAGGAGCTCGCCCAGGCTGGCGGCCCCGAGGCCCGCACCCTCTTCGCCAATGGCTTCCTCGTGGGTGACAGCTACCTGCAGAGCGAGCTGGAGAAGGCCCGACGCACGGACACGCGAGAGGTGCTGGCCCGGCTGCACCAGAACTGGCACCGGGACTTCCGCCTCCACCGGACGAAGCGGGAGACCGCCCGGCGCTAGTCCGCTCGCCTGCCCGTGTCACGCGGCCCCGAGGGGCCCTCCGGAGTCTCCGGGGGGCCCCTCTCTCTTTTCACTGCCGGAGAGAGGGATTGCACCTGGAGGTGGGGCGAGCCCGAAAGCGGCATCCGCCCGCCCGCCCGCGTGCCCTTATCGTGTGTGAATGTCATTGTCCATTGTGTGGAGGGTTTTTCCCAATCTGTGTCTGTGTTTTGACAGGAGTGGAAGGGTTCTTCCCTGTCATGTCTTTACTTCGGGCTGGCCGTCATCACGTTTCCGGCGCAGTACCCCAATCGAGGTGAAACCCCATGAACGAGCTTTCGAATCCCTCAAACCGGATGCGTGCGCGCATCGCCTCGGCCGTGCTGGCTCTGGCGGTGCTGGGCACCGGCTGCAGTCAGCAGAAGGCGCCGCCGGTGCAGCAGGAGGCGGACAAGCAGGCGCTTGCCTCTGACTCGCTGTACATGGCGAAGCTGTTCTCGCGCTGGTCCCAGGTACGGGCCGCGTCGGGCCAGGCCGCGCAGGGTCAGGAGATGCCGCTGGATCTCTCCGACGACGCCCAGTACCGCTTCGTGCTCAACCGCGTGCGGGCCTCCGGCAGCACTCCGCAGAACTCGCCCCAGCTCTTCCGTCGCATCGAGGAGCTGCGCCGCAGCCTGCCCGCGCGTCCGGACGCGCCCCGACTCCAGGCCTCCAGCGTCACCGAGGAGGGCACGCCCCGCGAGCGCTGCGGCCAGATTCTTGGCCTCTCCAGCGAGCGGAGCGACAACGCCGAGAAGGCGAAGTTCGAGGCCATGAGCCTCGTCACCTGCTTCGACGGCTCCGACTACGCCTTCACGGACGTCACCGCCTTCGCCACCAATGCCGAGCAGACGCGGTTCCGCATGCTCGCCAGCCAGGCCGTGGATGACTACGCGGTGGGCACTCTCGAGACGCCGCCGTTGGACCTCACGCTGAAGACGAACCCCGACGAGCTGGTGGTGGTGGACTCTGTCTCCATGGCCTTCAACGAGGCCACGGGTGAGTCCTATATGTCGTACTCCATGGAGCAGTCCTCGGTGGTGTCGATGGGCGAGCAGGGCCCTGGCCGGCCCTACGAGCTCATCTCCTCCTTCGACCATCCACGCGAGCTGATCGGCTCCCACATGAGCGACAATGCCATCCGCACCTGCCTCGAGCGTGGCGCCGTCGTGGGCTACCTGGATTGTGACTACGCCTCGGGGAGCAAGGACCCGGTGACGGGCGAGTTCCGCCCCTTCGCCAAGCCCTACACGGGCGTGGCCGGGGTGGATCCGGAGAAGTCCATGGCCGCGTGGCAGTGGATCCCGTGGAAGTTCGAGGACCAGGAAGCGTACTGGGAGCCCTCGGGCGGCTATGACGGCACGCACCTCTACCTCCCGCTGGAGGGCCGGTACGAGACCTCCCTGCCTCATGGCTACAGAATCGAGAGCGTGGAGAGCAACGCGTCCCTCATACTGATGGAGCGGGGCGGGCGGTGCCGGGCCGGTGCGAATCCTGGCACCGAGGTGGCCTGGGGCAACCTGCCCTTCAAGCCGCACTTCTCGGACTCCGAGGACAGCACCCGGAAGATCATCCCCTTCAAGGGGCTGGGCGATTTCGGGACGGACTGCCTCGACTTCATGCAGAACACCAAGCTCTACATCCGCACCTCGGTGAAGGCCGTCTACGACGGCGGCCCCATCATCAACCTCAACCCCCCGGAGCGCTACATCTCCGACATCAAGTCCATCTACAACCTGGACTGGCGCAACCTCTGTCTGGCCGAGGGCACGCAGGTGCTGAAGGCGGACGGCACGACGGTGGCGGTGGAGGAGGTGCAGGTGGGGGACAAGCTGTTGGCCAACGGCAGCGGGCTGGCGCTGACGGTGACGACGCTCTCCCGCGGCGGCGAGCGCAAGCCGCTGGTGAAGCTGACGGACGAGGCTGGCCAGGAGGTGATGGTGACGGAGACGCACCCCATGGTGGCGAAGCGGGGCGTGGTGCAGGCCCTCGAGCTGAAGGTGGGCGACGTCGTCCTCACCCGCGAGGGGGGGCGCGCCCTGAAGAAGGTGGAGCGTGTGCCCTATGACGGGCAGGTGTACACCGTGGCCCTGGGCACCTCCGATGAGCTCGCCCGGGTGGGTCCCGAGGCCCGCACCCTGTACGCCAATGGCTTCCTCGTGGGCGACAGCTTCCTGCAGACGAAGCTGGAGAAGGAGCGCGCGGTGGATGCCCGCGAGGTGCTGGCGAAGCTGAGCAAGGCCTGGCACCAGGACTACCGCCACCACCAGGCGAAGCTGAAGGCCGCCCGGCGCTAGTCGCGGCAGGGAGTAGCAAGGGAAGGGCCGCTCGGAATACCCCGGGCGGCCCTTTCTCATCGTGGGCCCGGGGGCTCAGAAGGGGAGCCAGGAGGGCCGGACGCTCCGGGGGTTGGAGAGGGCGTAGGAGAGCTGGGCCTCCAGGTCTCCATAGGCCTGGTGGTCCAGGTACATGGCTTCAATCTGCTGGCGGCCGAGCTTCAGCTCAATCTCGCGCCCGCTGCCGTCAGGGCGGGCCACCAGCATGTCGCCGCCCGAGTAGCTCACCTGGTAGCGCTTGCCGTGTACCTCCACGGGGAGGTCGAAGCGCACCTCGGCGGGCACCTCGGCCTTGAAGTTGGTTCCGCGCGCGCCCTTCACGCGCAGGTCATCCATGAACTCGCGGAGGAAGTCGCGCGTCACCTCGCGGGTCTGCCCATCCAGCACCGGGTCCACCTTGGAGTCATACGCGAAGCCGAGGGTGCTGTTGGAGTTGCGGGGGTTGGTGAGGTCCCACGTGGGCAGCGACAGCATGAACTGGTTGGCCTGGGGCTGGGTGCGGTCCACGAAGTCCTGATAGCTGGAGCCCGAGTCCTTCATCATCATGTAGCCGTTGAGTCCGTTCCACAGGACGTGGGTGGCGTCGAGGTTCCCGGTGGGCAGGGCCTTGCTGGTGTCGCGGTTGGCGGCGGGGTGGCCGGTGGCCCGGTCGTTGAGGGAGGCGCCGATGGTGGGCAGGTCGTTCTTGTTGTAGCCCACGGGGAGGTTGTCCAGCGCGCCGCCGTCCACGAGGTGAACCCTGCGGCCGGTGGTGGGGTCCACCATCTGCACCGGCTCGAAGGCGGCGGGGATGGCCATGGAGGCGCGCACCGCCAGCGCCACCGGGGTGTCGGGCGTCGTCTCCTGGCTGAAGACGAAGATGCGGTCCTTGGCGGGGATGCCGTCCGGCCCCGCGGCGCTGTCATATGTCTTCGCCGACAGGATTTGCAGGGGCACCTTCAGGTCGGCGAACGTCACCGGCCGGTCGGTAATCCCCGTCATCCTCCTCAGCTCCTGGTCGAAGAGCTCGAAGGCCTTCTCGCCGTTGAAGATGCCGCCGTCGTTGAGGTCCAGGTCGAAGTCGTAGAGCTTGCCCAGACGAGGGTCCTTGGCGAGCGCCTGGAGCGCCTCGGGGCCGGCGCCGGTGGCGGCGAAGGCGGCGGCGATGGCGCCCGCGGAGCTGCCGCTGAGGCTGGTGGGGACGACGCCCGCCTCATACATCTCCGCCACCATGGCGCCGTAGCGCTTGCCCTTGCCGCCGCCGCCCTCGAGGGAGAGGTGGACGCCGATGGGCTCGCCATCCTGCACGGGCATGCCCAGCTCGGCGCGGCGGGCGGCCACGGCGGCGCGGTACTCCTCGGGGGAGCGCACGGTGCGGGCGGAGGGGCCCTCGCCCAGCTTCAGCTCGCGAGGCCCGTCGCCGAAGAGGAAGTCCATGGGGGCCGGGGGCTTCGTCACCGGGGTGCCGGTGGGGAACTGGCTCGCGTGGAGCTTCCCGCCCTGCAGCTCCTGGGCGGAGAACTGCGGATCCACCCAGAGGGCGCCGGGCTTGGGGGCGGTGGCCTGGGTGTAGCCGTAGTTGGCCTGGAGCTGGCCCTCGGCCGCGGCGAGCGCCTGCTGCACCTGGGGACGGCGGGGGTGCGAGGCGGGCAGCATGTCCAGCTCGGCGGACAGCGCGCGTACCTGGCCCAGCGTCTGGCGGAAGTCCTGAGTCTGCTCGACGAGCTTCTTGCCCTCGGCGTCGCTGAACTTCGGGGGGAAGACGTGCTCGAGCACCTTGCGCACGGTGCCCAGGTCCACCTTCTTGAGGGCGTCGAGCGGGATGCGCAGCGGCTTGCCGTTGAGGGTGATGCCCTCCCAGGGCTTGCCGCCCGGGGTCCGCTGGATGGAGGGCAGCTTCGCCTCGAAGGTGTCCACCAACTGGTTGAGGCGCGTGCCGAGGCCCTGGGCGGCCTTCTGCAGTCCCTGGCCGAGCTTCTGCAGCGGGTTGGAGCCCTCCTGCTTCTGGGTGCTCTGTGCATCCGGCGGGCGCCGGGAGAGGGAGGAGGTGGAGGAGCGGGTGGACTTCACGGACATGGGGGGCTCCACAGGAGGCGAGTCGAGGAGAGTCTCGAGGGGATTATCCGCGCTTCTTCTCGAAAGTTGCGAGGGGGGGAGGAGAGGTCGGCGGATTCAGGCAGGGGGATTGCTACGCCGGGGCGGAGGCAGGGCTGCTCCCCTTCCCTGGAGGTCTCTTTGACGCGCCGCATCGCCGAGCTCGAAGTCGAGACGATGTCTTCCCTCACCCTCTATCCGCGGGACACGGTGCTGCGAGCGCTCGAAGTGATGCACCGTTACGGTGTGCAGCAGCTACCGGTGGTGGATGAGCGACACGGGGAGTTGCTGGGCAGTGTCACGGAGGAGGAGCTGCACCGGCTCTGGCACACGCTGCCGCTGGTGCGGCTGGGGGCAGTTCTTTCAGCCCGGGCGGCCCTGGCCACGGAAGGAAGTGCAGTCGAGCGGCCGATGCGGCTGGCGTTCATGTCGTGTGGGCAGGGTGCCCGCTGTGCCTGGCTGCACTGACGCCTGGAAGTGGTTCGTGTGGGGCTGACAGCCCGCGGTCCAATGGCCGATAGTGCGTGCCCATGGACTTCGCAGAGCCGGAGGCGCTGCTCGAGCGCCTCACGAATCCGAGTCGAGAGGTCGTCTTCCTGGTCGGCTCTCCCCTGACGGCTCCGACCAGGGGCTCGCCGCTCGGCGTGCCCGATGTGAAGGGCATGTTGGCGCTCATCCGGGACCTGTTCCTCAAGGATGGGTCTCCTCGCGCCCTGGAGGAACTCACCCGGAAGCTCGATGAGAAGCCGCTGAGTCCGTACCAGGTGGCCTTCCAGCACCTGTCCCACTATTGCGGGACGGATGTGGTCAATACCCTCATTCAGGAGGCCGTGCTCAAGGCCCGCCTCCCCGAGAGCCGCCCGGCCGCGAGTCAGCTCACTAGCATCGACCACTGCGAGCATCTCGAGAACGAGCTGGATAGTTGGCACTACACGCCTGCGGTCGATGCGCTCGGCCGGATTGTCGCCGGGTTCGTACCGCGCATCGGGCGGATGCTGCTGACGACGAACTTCGATCCCCTTGTCGAGTTGAGCATCCGGCGGGCGGGGGGGCGGGTCTACAGCCGGATGTTGGCCGGGGATGGCTCTCTGGATGACATGCGAGGCGAGGGGAGCTGCGTCGTCCACCTGCACGGGTACTGGTACGGCACGGACACGCTCCACACTCCCCTGTCGCTCGGTCAGGACCGGCCGCAACTGCGCGCTTCTCTCCAGCGGCTTCTGCGCCGGTGTACCGTCGTCGTCATGGCCTACAGCGGCTGGGACGACGTCTTTACCCGGGCGCTCGTAGAACTCGGTGGAGACATGGGGGAGTCTCCGGACGTCCTCTGGTGCTGGTACGAACGAGATCCAGCGATCATTCAGCGAAACAATGCGCAATTGTTCGACAGGCTGGGCCCTGCCATTGCGCGTCATCGCGTCACCTTTTTTCCGGGGGTCGACTGCCACGTCTTCCTACCCAGGCTGCTGAACGAACTCGTTCATGAGACGAGCGGTGCGAGGCCATATTTGCTCGGTTTGGAGCCGGCGCGGGACGAGGAGGGGTTCATCCACCGAACGCGCATCCAGGATGCGGTTCCTCGTATAAATGATGGAGAAAAGCCGTCGTCCCCTTCTGGGCCGTTTCAGAAGGAAGCGAAAGATCTCAGAGTTGCGCAGAATACGAATGAGCATCGGAGTTGGCGTCAATCTCTTGAGAGTGCTCGCGATACGTTTCAAGGCGTTGCTGCTCATGTCATTGGGAAGATGAGGCCTGAAGAGCTTGAGCGACGCTTGATGGGCACCGTGCGTTCTTTGAGCACAGTGGTCGCGGACGAAAGCCATTTTGTGAAGGAGAGGGCGCGGCCCCAAATTCCCCAAGTCTTCATGCCAGGTCCTCCCTTGTGTCGGCGGGATGCTGCCCTTTTCAAGGGCCGATCCGAACTCATCCGTCTCATCGACCATGATCTTGCGGACGACAGGCATGCACCACTGCTCATTACTGGACAGTGTCGCATGGGGAAGACGTCGTTGCTTCATATGCTGCCCGAGCGGTTAGGGAGCCGGATGTATGTAGTGATCCTGAACTTCCAGGTTCTCCCCGGCTCACGGCATCGTGAGCACCCGCACCGATGGATCGCCGAGACACTGGCTACTGCCAAGCCTGGGCTTCCAAAGCTACCCGAGCGAGCAGCATGGGGAGAGACGTTGGCTTGGCTCCGTGAAGTAGAGGAGGCCTTCGGTTGCGAGCGTATTCTTGTCGCGATCGATGAGTTGAAGTTTCTCCCGATGGGAATCGAGGAAGGGTGGATCTCACCTGCGTTCCTCGATTTCCTTCATGCTGTAGGGAAAGAATTGAGGAGAATCCGCCTGTTGCTGGTTAGTGGTCGTCCCTCCTTCTATCACGGACGTTCATGGGCTCATCGCCTCATCGGGGTCGTTAGTGCCGTCCAGCGAGACATCTCCTACCTGCTCCCGGATGAAGCCACGGAACTCGTAAGAAACCCGGTGCCGAACTTCCCGGACATCTATCCCTCTGGAGGTGTCGAGCGGATTGTGCAGGAGACACACGGGCATCCCTACCTTGTACAGTTCGTCTGTGATTCGCTCGTGCGCGACCTCAACTCCACGGGGCGGATGAAGGCCGACAACTCCGACCTTGAGCGGGCTTTTGATGAGGTGCTGAACGGCTCGGTGCTTTTCCAGGAACTCTGGCGCGAACGAACGGACGGAGAGCATTCCGTACTGCGTCAGTTGGCGCGAAATGGAGAGATGGCTCTCGAGGAGAGCGCGACGATTCGTGAGTTGGTCCAGCAGGGATACGTCGAGGCTCGGGATGGAGGGTACAACATAACCGTGCCGCTATTCCAGCGATGGATTCGAGAGAACGGCGTTTGATCCAGGGAGCCCCCCTCATGGCAGGTCCGTCGCAGCGCCCCTGGTTGGGCCCCATGGGCCTCATCGTTCTCGTCCTCCACTCCGCGTGCGCCACGGGCGTGCCGATGGATGGACGGATGGATGGACAGATGGCGGCCGGCCGCATCCAGCAGCGGTCGCGGATGCTTCCTCCTGTATCGGAGGAGTTGGTCACCCTCACTCCGAGCACTCACTCCACCGCCGTCGAAGTGTCGGACGCCGAGTTCCAGGAGTCCTTCACCCACCTTCTGCTCGAGGTGCCGTTGCCGGTATCGGCCCGTCCCTCGAAGCTCCTGGGGGTTCGGCTGGTTCGGGCGTCATGGCAGATTACGGACTCGCGGGGCATGGACATCGAGCGGGGCTACGCGAGCCTGTGCGAGTGGCGCGGTAACCCGGGAGATTGTTTCTCGCTCCTGGGAGATGGTCCGGACGACACCTCGCTGAGTGATCGGGACAGGTTCACGCTGGGCCTCATCCTCGCCCTCGGTCCGGCCATGGAGGGAGCCGCAGGGGTGCTCAAGGAGTTTTCCACGCATGCAATGACGGCAGTGTGCATCGGTCTCTCCCTATACCTCATCATGCTGATATTTCCGGACCCGGTCGTCTCCAAGGGAATCGGAGCAGCGATGACCCTGTTCCTCTGGGGCTATCTGGGAACGGAGCTCTGGGGGCTGATAGCGGCCACGAAACGTCTTTGGGACGAAACGAAGAGTGTCACCACGTTCCGGGAATTGCGTGAGGCGAGTGAGCGGTATGCCCGGGTTCTGGGACCGAACACCATGCGCCTGCTCATCCTGCTGGCGACGTGGAAGGCGGGCGCGAAGGGAAAGGAATCCCTGAAGGGGGGCGGACTGCCTCGCTTCCCACAGGCGGTCCAGAATGCCGCAACGAAAGGTCGCATCTGGCTGCCGACAGCGGCGGCCGATGCCGAGTCGGTGGCCATTGCCAACGGGGCTCTAACGGTCACCTTGCCCACCGGCTCGGCGGCCATCCTGGTCTTGCAGCAACGGGGAGGCCAGGAGGGCGACATCCACCACATCGCCACCGTGGAGAATGAGAAGTCCACCCTGCGCGGTGGTCCCTGGACGCAGCGGTTCAGGAGGCTCTTCGACAAGGCAGGCATGTCGATGGAGGATCCGGCGAACAAGGTTCGAATCCC
>QKJM01000968.1 GCA_003249315.1 Archangium sp. | reverse complement strand
GGAGGGGGGAGGGAAGCAGGGAGGGCTGGGGGCGCTGCGGCGGCTGTGGATCCGCTTCTTCGAGGGGCTGGGGCGGATGACGTACGCGGCGGCGGATCCGATCGTGGCACTGTACGAGGGCAACCGTCAGCGGCAGGTGAGGGACGGGGCGCCGGAAGAGAGGACGCGGGTGGTGCCCAACGGGGTGGCGGTGCGGCGCTTCGCGGCGTTGAGGGAGGCGCGGCCGGAGAGGGTACCTCCAGTGGTGGGGCTGCTGGGGCGGGTGGTGCCCATCAAGGACATCCGCACCTTCATCCGGACGATGCGGCTGGTGTGCAACCGGATGCCCGAGGCGGAGGGGTGGATCATCGGCCCCGAGGACGAGGACGTGGCGTACGCGAGGGAGTGCCGGGGGCTGGTGGAGAGCCTGGGACTGGGGGAGCGGGTGAGGTTCCTGGGCTTCCAGAAGCCGGACGCGGTGCTGCCGAAGCTGGGACTGTTGATGCTCACCTCCATCAGCGAGGCGCTTCCCCTGGTGTTGCTGGAGGGCTTCGCGAGTGGCCTGCCAGCGGTGAGCACGGACGTGGGCGCGTGCAGGGAGCTGATCGAGGGGAGTGGAAAGGACGACAGGGCGCTGGGAGCGGCGGGGGAGGTGGTGCCGATCTCGGATCCGGAAGCGGCGGCGCGGGCTGTGCTGGGGCTGCTGACGGATGAGGGGAGGTGGAGGGCGGCGCGGTCAGCGGGGATTGCTCGCGTGGAGCGCTATTACGATGAGTGGATGATGTTCGACAGCTACCGGGCCATCTATCGGGGGGCGCTCGGGGAGGCGGCATGGCGGGGATCGGGTTCGAGCTGCGGAAGCTCTTCCGAGACGACAGCCTCTGGGGCCTTCTGAGGGGTTACGGGTACGCGAGGCTGATCTCCTCCGGCCCGTGGGTGTTCTCCATCTGCGGGATGATGGTGATCGGAGCGCTGGGAGCGGGCGGTGAGAAGGGCGTGGTGTCGAGTCCCTTCCTGGTGTCGATCACATGGATGATGGCGTGCTCGCTGATCGCGACGGGGCCGCTGCAGCTCTTGCTGTCGAGGTTCGTGGCGGATCGGCTCTACGAGGGGAAGACGGCGCGGGTGTTGCCGAACCTGCTGGGGGCGCTGGGGCTGACGACGGTGGGGAGCGCGCTGCTGGCGGGAGGGGTGCTGGGGCTGCTGTTCCGGGAGCCGCTGACGGTGCGGTTGCTGCTGCTGTCGTGCTTCGTGGTGCTCTGCGATCTCTGGGTGCTGGTGGTGATGCTCTCGGGGCTGAAGGAGTACCGGGCGGTGCTGTGGACGTTCCTGCTCGGCTATGGGCTGTCGGTGGGGGCGGCGCTGGGGCTGAGGCCCTTCGGGCTGGAGGGGCTGCTCGCGGGCTTCCTGGTGGGGCAGGGGTGGATGCTGGTGACGCTGCTGGCGCTGGTGCTGCGTCGCCATCCCCTGAGGCGGCTGGTGTCCTTCGACTTCCTGCGGAGGGGGCAGGCCCTCTACGGGCTGGCGGGAGTGGGGCTGCTGTACAACCTGGGCATCTGGTCGGACAAGCTGCTGTTCTGGTGCAACCCGTCCACCTCGGAGGCGGTGCTGGGGCCGCTGCGCGCGTCGGTCCTGTATGACCTGCCGATGTTCCTGGCGTGCCTCTCGACGATCCCGGGGATGGCGGTGTACCTGGTGCGGATAGAGACGGACTTCGCGGAGCAGCACGCGGACTTCTACGCCTCGGTGCGAAGGGGAGGGAAGCTGGGGGAGCTGGAGCGGCTGCGCGGGGGGATGGTGGCGGCGGTGCGCCGCGGGCTGGAGGAGCTCTTCAAGGTGCAGGGGCTGACGATCCTCCTGCTGCTGCTCGCGGGGCCGCGGGTCCTGGAGGCGTGGGGGCTCTCTCCGTACTACCTGCCGCTGTATGGGGTGGATCTCGTCGCGGCGGGAGGGCAGGTGTTGCTGCTGGCGGTGCTGAACGTCTTCTTCTACCTGGATCAGCGGAGGGTGGCGCTGGGGTTGACGGGGCTGCTGCTGCTGCTGAACGTGGGGCTGACCCTGCTGACACTGGAGCTGGGCGTGCGCTTCTACGGGTACGGCTATGCGGGGGCGGTGTACGTGACGGCGCTCACGGGGCTGGGGGTGCTCTCGCGCAAGATGGAACGGCTCGAGTTCGAGACGTTCATGTCTCAGCCGTAGTCCGGGCGCGGTGCTCCTCCAGGTACGCCGTGAAACCCGCCTTGGATTGGATCCGGAACTCGGGCAGTCGTGCCAGGGCCTCGGGCTCGAAGGCGTACTGCTCGCAGACCAGGCTCGCCCGCAGCGCCCCCTCGAGAGCTCCCGTGAAGGGCCGTACCTCGTGCATCAGGTCTCCCCGGAAGTGTACCAGCATCCCCTCTCTCGGTCGCACCACGCCCAGCCACTCCTGCCCGCGCGTCATCACCAGCTCGCCGCCATTCGCTCCCCTCGGAACGGCCAGGTACAGCACGCTCACGTGCTCTGGCACCGCCCCCTCCACGCCGCTCGGGCCTTGAAGCGTCGCGTCGATGTGCCGGCCCACGCTCTTGCCGGGTTCCACCAGCAGGAGGTTCAGATAGAAGGCGTTGGGCCTCCGGCGCTCCGGCCTCGGTCCGAACAGCCGCTCCCGCCAGGGCAGCAGCCCGCGCCAGCTCGCCGGCTCCATCGCCAGCGCCAGGTACTCCCGGAGGAAGGGGAAGCGCGCCTCTAGCGTCGCCCGACCCGCCTCCGTGAAGATGAACGCGAAGCCCCGGCTGCCTTGGAACGTCCCCATCAACTGGCTCCGCCCCACGAAGCGCGAGGAGAGCAGCGCCTCCCTCAGGGACTCCAGCTGCGCCCCCTTCAGGGCCGCGCGGTGGGTGACGTACTCGCTCACGGGCCGGAGCCTAGCGGGTTCTCGCTTCCCCTGAGCATGTTCAGCGGCGCCTTCTCCCCACCGTGGCGTCCCGCCCCTTCCGCCTGGGGGGATGGCGGGCGGGGAATCGACCGGAAGGGGCTAGGCAGGCCCCCCAACCCCTGGAATACACTCCGTTCCCTCTCCTTGGCCGAAGCCCGATGACCGAATTCCTCCACACCATCCTCAGTTTCCCGACCGTGCTCTTCACCATCCCCATGGGAGTGGTGCTCGGCTACTGGCTGACCGTCATGATCGGCGCGGTGGGAATCGATCTCCTGGATGGAGACCTGGGCGACTTCGCGCTCGGCGCGAAGGCCGGGGCGGGCGAGGCCCTGGAGGGCGGGGTGAAGGGCGCGATGGAGGCCGGGGCCAAGGGCGCGATGGAGGGAGGCGCCAAGGCGGGGGCCAGCTTCCTCGAGGTGCTCGGCTTCGGCGGCGTGCCGGTGACGGTGTCCCTCAGCTTCGCCATCTTCCTCTCCTGGCTGCTGTCGCTGGCGCTGTCGGGTCCGGCGAGCAACCTGCTCGGCGCGCTGCCAGGCGTGCTCGTCGGTGGGGTGCTGTCCGTGCTGTGCCTCGTGGTGGGCACCGGGCTCGCGGGCCTGGCCGTACGGCCCCTGCGCCCCGTCTTCGCCGTGAACCAGGCCCCTCGCCGCGACTCGCTCCTGGGGCGTGTGTGCGTCATCTCCAGCAGCAAGGTGGACGGCGGGTTCGGCCAGGCCAACTTCGAGGATGGCGGCGCCGGCCTCCTGCTTCACGTCTTCTGCGAAAAGGCGAACGAACTCCAGCGGGGAGATCGGGCGCTGATCCTCGGGTATGATCCGTCCCGTGACGCCTACGAGGTGGAGCCCGTGGACTGGCTCCTGCCCGAGGAACTGCAGCACCTGAAGGATCCGCTCACCGCGGCGGCCGTCGCCCGCGACAGGATGCGCACGCGGTGAGTCGCCTCACATGACATTTCTCTGGCGCACCGGGGGGGTCTCACGGGGGTCTCCGGTCGCGTGGTACAAGCCCCCTCTGGTCTTCTCTGCTCGGACAAGGACATGGAACTTCCGATCGTCACAGTCCTGCTCGCCATTGGCGGCATCCTCTTCTTCATCTTCTGCGCGGCGTTCATCGTCTCCAGGTTCTACCGGCAGGTGGATCAGGGACGGGCGCTGATCATCAACCCCTTCAAGGGTGATCCGGTCGTCACCTTCACTGGCGCGGTGGTGTGGCCCATCATCAACCGCGCCGAGGTGATGGATATCTCCCTCAAGACGGTCGACATCGACCGCCGCGGCAAGGAGGGGTTGATCTGCAAGGACAACATCCGCGCGGACATCAAGGTCACCTTCTTCGTCCGGGTCAACAAGACCCGCGAGGACGTGCTCAAGGTGGCTCAGTCCATCGGCTGCGCCCGCGCCAGCCACCAGGAGACGCTCGAGAACCTCTTCGAGGCCAAGTTCTCCGAGGCCCTCAAGACCGCGGGAAAGATTTTCGACTTCGAGCAGCTCTACACCCACCGCGAGGAGATCAAGGAAGAGGTCATCAAGGTCATCGGCAAGGACCTCAACGGCTACATGCTCGAGGACTGCGCCATCGACTTCCTGGAGCAGACCCCGATCGAGATGTTGGACAAGGACAACATCCTCGACGCCCAGGGCATCCGGAAGATCACCGAGCTGACCTCGCTGCGCAACGTCGAGACCAATGAGTTCCGGCAGAACGAGCGCATGGCCATCACCAAGCGCAACGTCGAGTCGGACGAGGCCATCTTCGCGCTCGAGCGCCAGCGCTCCGAGGCCGCCGCCAAGCAGAAGCGGGAGATCGACAGCATCCAGGCCCGGGAGGTCGCCGAGGCCGAGCGGGTGAAGGCCGAGGAGCACGCCAAGGCCTCCCTGGCGCGCATCAAGGCCCAGGAGGAGATCCTCATCAACGAGGAGAACAAGCAGCGCCAGGTGGAGGTGGCCCAGAAGAACCGCGAGCGCGTGGTGGGCGTGGAGTCCGAGCGCGTGGAGAAGGATCGCGCCCTGGAGGCCATCAACCGCGAGCGCGAGGTGGAGCTGCAGCGCATCGCCAAGGAGAAGGCGCTCGAGGCGGAGAAGAAGGCCATCGCCGACGTGGTGCGCGCGCGCATCGCCGTGGAGAAGACGGTGGCCGAGGAGGAGGAGCGCATCAAGGATCTGCGCGTGAAGGCCGAGGCCACGCGCAAGAAGGACGCGCTGCTCATCACCGCCGAGGCGCAGGCGCAGGAGAAGCTGGTCAAGGACATCAAGGCCGCCGAGGCCAGCAACGAGGTGGCCAAGTTCGCCGCCAAGGAGAAGCTGACCCTGGCCGAGGCCGAGTTGGAGGCCTCGGACAAGACGGCCAAGGCGAAGATGCGGCTGGCCGAGGGCGTCCAGGCCGAGGCCGCCGCCGAGGGACTGGCGCAGGTGCGCGTGAAGGAAGCGGACGCGCAGGCCGTCGAGAAGCAGGGCATGGCCCAGGTGCGGGTGAAGGAGGCCGAGGCCGCCGTCATCGAGAAGCAGGGCATGGCCCAGGCCGTCGCCGCCAAGGAGCAGTTGCTGGCCGAGGCCGCGGGTGCGCAGGAGAAGGGCATGGCCCAGGCCCGCATCCAGGAGGCCGAGGCCCAGGCCATGCAGAAGCGCGGCGAGGCCGAGGCCATCGCCATCCGCGAGCGCCAGCTCGCCGAGGCCAAGGGGATCGAGGAGAAGCTGCTGGCCGAGGCCCGCGGCCTGGCCGAGAAGGCCGAGTCCATGAAGGCCCTGGATGGCGTCACCCGCGAGCACGAGGAGTTCCGCCTGCGCCTGCAGAAGGAGCGCGACGTGGAGCTGGAGACGATCCGCGTGCGCAAGGAGATCGCCGAGGCCCAGGCCAAGGTGCTCTCCGAGACGATGGGCAACGCGAAGGTCAACATCGTCGGCGGCGACGGCCAGTTCTTCGAGCGCTTCATCAAGGCCATCTCCGTGGGCCAGTCCGTGGATGGCGCGCTGGAGCACGGCGAGACGCTGCGCAAGGCCTTCGCCGGCTACCTCAACGGCGAGAAGGATCTGCCGGCGGACCTCAAGGAGATCCTCTCCAGGCCGGGGCTGACCAACGACGCGCAGAACCTGGCGATGGCGGCGATGCTGCACCGCATGGTGCCCGCGCAGGCGGCGCCGGCGGTGGCGGCCAACCAGATGAAGACGCTCTCGGAGGCGGAGCCGCTCCGCGGCGACAAGAGCACCGAGTGATCTGATCACCTGGCGATCCAAGCAGTCCCGGTACCCTCGCCCCTGTCCCTCCACCGAGGGAAGAACCCCTCTCCCTCTGGGAGAGGGACGGGGTGAGGGTGCTCGCATTCCTGGTTCCAACCCATCCCGGTGAACTGACGATGGCAACAGAAACCCCCACGCCCGCGGGAGAGGCCACGCTGGAAGGCGGTAGCTACGAGGTCATCCGCGCGCGCCTGCTGGCGCAGGCGGAGACGCTCGGCGCGAAGGCCACGGATCTCAACGAGCGGCGGAAGAAGCTCTTCGGAGGCACGGAGCTCGCCGTCATCGGCAACGAGCGGGTGCGCACGGAGAACAACTGCGTCCCGCGCGACATCGTCAACATCGGGAAGTACCTGCTCTTCGGCTACAACGTCTTCATCGGGCTGAAGAAGGAGACGTCCGTGGCGGACGTCTTCTCGCTGCACAGGTTCGAGCGGACGTCCGAGGGCTTCGACTTCGGCGAGGTTCCCACCACCGAGGCGGGTGGCTTCCTGCAGGATCCGCGCTTCGTCAAGGACTTCGGCGAACTCTACAAGTACTACAAGGACGCGAAGCTCCTGCAGCTTCGGCGCGACAAGAACAAGCTGCTGGCCATCTTCCAGACGGGCCAGTCGCTGCGGGACATCAAGGTCTTCCGCTTCTCGCTCGACAAGGAGGGCAACGCCTCCTACATCGACAACCAGGGCGAGCGCGATCACGTCTTCCCGCCGTCGCATGACTTCGAGTGGACGGTGGCCACGCGGGACGACTACGTCCTGGGCGAGCACCCCCACGTCAACATCCTGGATCAGGTGTTCGTGGAGACGGTGAAGGGCGATCTCACCGTCAAGGTGGAGGACAACACCGCGGACGGGCGGGGCATCTACCGCGAGCCGGTGGATGATCCGGATCAATCGCTGGACGACGCCGAGTTCGCCTACGCGAAGGTGGGGGCCCTCATCCTCCTGCGGGTGCTGCCCTTCCGCGAGCAGAAGCACCGCTACCTGGTGTTCAACACGCGCACCCAGCACGTGGTGCGCATCGACGCCATCGGCCATGCGTGCGTGCGGCTGCCGGAGGATCAGGGCATCGTCTTCCCGGGCGGCTACTACCTGCAGACGGGGGACTACAAGCTCTTCGAGGACGTGGGCGACGGCCTGGAGTTCAAGCGGGCGCTCAAGTCGCCCAACGGGGAGGACGTGCTGTACGTCTTCCACCGCAGGGACGAAGGCAGCTACGTCCTCTTCCCGTACAACCTGGTGCGCAAGGAGGTGCAGAACCCGCTGCTGGGGCACGGCTTCAGCATCTTCGATGACGGGCAACTGGCGCTCTTCCGCGCCACCTCCAACGAGCCCACTCGCGTCCACCCCATGCAGGTGTGGCAGACGCCCTTCTTCTCCGACGAGCACGCGGCGCAGCAGCCTCCGGCGCCCGGCTACCTGGGGAAGGTGGGTAACGCGGAGCTGGTGCGCGGCATCTCCGACGCGCTGACGTTGGTGCGGATGGCCCGCACGGAGAAGCCCTCCCGGCGCACCTATGAGGATCTGGCCTCGGCGGCCACGCGCATGCCGGACGCCTACTACTGGCTCTCGCACGAGGAGGTGGGGCTGACCGAGTCCATCTCCACGCTGCACCGAACCTCCGAGCTCATCATCGACGAGTTCGAGAAGGTGCTCGCGCTGCGCAGCCGGGCGGAGGAGGCCATCGCCGAGGCCTCGGAGGCCCAGGAGAAGGTGCTGCTGCGCGTGCGGCCCGAGGAGCTGCAGAACGCAGAGGGCTACATGAACGCCCTGTCGGAGCTGCGCAAGCAGCGCGGCCACCTCATCACCCTCAAGGAGGTGCGCTACGTCGACGTGGCGCGGCTCGAGGCCCTGGAGAAGCAGGTCGTCGAGGAGACGGACCGCGTCAGCACCGACGCCGTGCAGTTCCTCCAACAGGGGGAGGCCCTGGCGCCGCTGGCCACCCGGCTGGAGGAGTTGCTGGAGAAGCTGGAGCCCATCCAGACGACGCAGGAACTGGAGCCGCTGGGCGAGGACGTCGGGCAGGTGGGCAAGGGGCTGGAGGGGCTGAGCGAGACGGTGGGCGGGCTGCAGGTGGGGGATCCGCTGGCGCGCGCCCGCATCCTCGAGGGCATCTCCGAGCTCTTCAGTCGCCTCAACCGGGTGCGCGCGGGCCTCTCCGTCAAGCGCAAGGAGCTGGTGGGCCGCGAGAAGCGGGTGGAGTTCGGCGCCCAGTTCAAGCTGCTCGGCCAGGCGGTGGAGAGCGCCCTCTCGGTGGCGGACACCCCGGAGAAGTGTGACGAGGGCCTCTCGCGCATCACCGTCCAGCTCGAGGAGATGGAGGGCCGCTTCGGCGAGTTCGACGAGTTCCTCGGCGATCTCACGGAGAAGCGCGAGGAGATCTTCGAGGCCTTCGGGCAGAAGAAGCAGACGCTGCTGGACGAGCGCCAGAGGCGGGCGCAGAACCTCTTCGGGGCCGCCGAGCGCATCCTCTCTGGCGTCAACCGGCGGGCGAAGTCCTTCAAGGCCGAGGACGAGCTCAACTCCTACTTCGCGTCCGACTCCATGGTGCAGAAGCTGCGGCAGCTCGCCGATCAGCTCCTGGAGCTCCAGGACAGCGTTCGCTCGGACGAGGTGCTCAGCCGGCTGAAGACGGCGCGCCAGGACGCGCTGCGCGCGCTTCGCGACAGGCAGGAGCTCTTCGAGGAGGGCTCGGGCGCCCCGGTGATCAAACTGGGCAAGCACCGCTTCAACGTCAACACGCAGACGCTGGAGCTGACGCTGCTGCCGCGTGACGGGGCGCTGTACATGCAGCTCACCGGCACGGACTACGCGCAGAAGCTGGAGGATCCGGAGCTGGAGAAGTACCGCGCGCTCTGGGAGCAGCACCTGGTCTCGGAGATACCGGAGGTGTACCGGGCCGAGTACCTGGCGGCGCAGGTGCTGTTCGCCGCGGAGGAGGGGAAGGGCAGCCTGACGCTGGCGGCGCTGCACCAGGCGTCGCTGGAGAGCAACGGGTTGCTGGAGCAGGTGCGCGCGTACGCCTCGGACAAGTACGACGAGGGCTATGAGCGCGGCATCCACGACGCGGACGCGGCGGCCATCCTGGAGAAGCTGCTGGGCATGCACACGGGGGCGGGGCTGCTGCGCTTCGCTCCCACGCCGCGCGCCTGGGCGGTCCTCTTCTGGGCCTTCGACGGAGACGCGGAGGGCAAGGCGCTCTTCCACCGGCGGGCGCGCAGCCTGCACCGGCTGCGCCAGGCCTTCGGCGAGGCCGCGGAGCTGCTGGCCCTGGGCGACGAGCTGGGCGGGCGCATCGGCGCCTTCCTCGAGGCGACGGGCGTGGCGCATGGCCCCGCCGAGGCGCGGCTGGCCGGGCGCTACCTGGTGGAGGAGCTCGGGGTGGAGCGTCCTCGTTTCACCACCAGCGGGGAGGCGTCGGCGCTCGCGGAGGCGCTGCTGGCGCACCTGGATCGCTCCAACACGCGCTCGGCCTTCGAGGAGGACATGCGGGGCCTGGCGAAGAACCTGCCCGAGCGGGTGCGAGTGGTGCGGGCCTGGGTGGACGCGTTCCTGGCGCGGCGCGAGGGCGGTCCGGGCTCCGCCGGGCACGTGGCGGCCGAGGCCGCGGTGGTGCTGCTCACCGAGCGCAAGGTGGATCGGGAGGTGGCCGGCGCGCTCACCTCCACCGAGGTGACGGGGCTGCTGGGTCAGCACCCGCGCATCCACGACCGGACGCTGTCACTCCGGCTGGACGAGTTCCTGGAGAGGCTGAGCGCCTTCCGGCAGGAGCGCGTGCCGGCCTACCACGCGTACCGGGCGCTGCTGCGTGATCTGCTCGAGCGCGAGCGCCGCAAGCTGCGGCTGGAGGAGTTCACGCCGAAGGTGCTCTCGTCCTTCGTGCGCAACAAGCTGATCGACGAGGTGTACCTGCCCCTCATCGGCGCCAACCTCGCCAAGCAGCTCGGCGCGGCGGGGGAGGGCAAGCGCACGGACCGGATGGGCATGCTGCTGCTCATGTCCCCTCCGGGCTACGGCAAGACGACGTTGATGGAGTACGTGGCCAGCCGGCTGGGGCTCACCTTCGTGAAGGTGAACGGCCCGGCGCTGGGCCACTCGGTGAAGTCGTTGGATCCGGCCGAGGCGCCCAACGCCACCTCGCGCCAGGAGGTGGAGCGCATCAACCTGTCCTTCGAGATGGGCAACAACGTGATGCTCTATCTCGATGACATCCAGCACACGGATCCGGAGCTCCTGCAGAAGTTCATCTCGCTGTGCGACGGTCAGCGCCGGATCGAAGGCGTGTGGAACGGGCGGACGCGCACGTATGACTTGCGGGGCAAGAAGTTCTGCGTGGTGATGGCGGGCAACCCATACACGGAGACGGGCGATCGCTTCCGGATTCCGGACATGCTCGCCAACCGCGCGGACACCTACAACTTGGGTGACATCCTCGACGGCAAGGAGGAGCTGTTCGCGCTCAGCTACGTCGAGAACGCGCTGACGTCGAGCGCGGTGCTGCAGCCTCTGGCGACGCGGGAGCCGGGAGACATCTACAAGCTGATCCGCATGGCGAAGGGCGAGGAGGTGCCCAGTGGTGAGCTGTCGCACGGGTACGCGGCGGCGGAGCTGCAGGAGATCGTCGCGGTGTTCCAGCGGCTGTTCAAGGTGCAGGAGGTGCTGCTGAAGGTGAACCTGGAGTACATCGCCTCGGCGGCGCAGGACGATCGCTTCCGGACGGAGCCTCCCTTCAAGCTGCAGGGCAGCTACCGCAACATGAGCAAGATCACCGAGAAGGTGGTCGCGGCCATGACGGAGGATGAGCTGGAGCGGCTCCTCGACGACCACTACCAGGGTGAGTCGCAGACGCTGACGACGGCGGCGGAGCAGAACCTGCTGAAGCTGCAGGAGCTGCGGGGGCGGCTGAAGCCGGAGCAGGCGAAGCGCTGGGAGGAGATCAAGCAGGGCTTCGCGCGGGTGAAGAGGATGGGCGGGAAGGAGGATGATCCGGTGGCTCGGGTGACGGGCCAGCTCGGAGCCATCGAGGAGCAGCTTGGCTCGGTGAGGGACGCGGTGGTGCGGGCGGCGGAGGTGTCGCGCAAGTCGGAGGGGCCTCCCCCCATGGCGGAGGTGACGCCGAGGTTGGATGGGCTGAGGGAGGCGTTGCTGGAGCTGGCGAGTCGGGAGCTGCCGGCGCCGGTGGTGCAGGGGCCGGATCTGACGCCCTACCTGAAGCACCTGGCGCACCTGCTGAAGGCGCTCTCGGATCGACCGGCGGCGTCGACGACGGATCTGACGCCGCTGATGGAGCAGTTGACGCAGGTGGTGAGGACGGTGGCGGAGCGGCCGGCGACGCAGGCGCCGGTGCCTCCGGCGGATCTGGGGCGCTACATGGATCAGATGTCGCAAGCGATGAAGCTGATGGCCGATCGCTCGCCGATGCCTGCTCCGAGAGGCGCGCCCCTCCCGGCGGAGCTGGGCAAGCAGCTCTTGTTGGTGGAGAGCGCGCTCGAGCCACTGGAGCGGCTGGCGAAGCGGACGCTCCAGGGTGGGGACGAGAGCCTCAAGGCGATGGAGGTCTGGAAGGCGGTGACGGAGGCGCTGCAACTCCTGCAGACCATGCAGCCTCGCTAGGGGAGGGGCGCGTGCGGCGCTTCGTGCGTGTAGGGAAGGGTGTGAATTCAGCCTTTCCCGGTGAAACGTGAAAAGTGTGCGAAAAATGCGAAGGATGTGGCAGGGTGTGAAGCCGATCGAGACACCGGGTCTCTGACGCCACAGGGGGCGAGGAGGACCGCACACGTGATGTCTTCATCCAGCCCCATCCGATTCCTGCTCTACCCCTCGCTGGGGGAGGTGCGGGAGCACGTCAAGGTCGATCTCTTCGGGCGGGTGCTGTCCGAGAGAATGGGGCGGCCGGTGGTGGTGGAGCTGGCGCCCACCTACGAGTTGCTGGAGGAGGAGCTGGCGGCGGGTCGGGTGGAGATGGCCTGGGGCACGGCGGAGCAGTGTGCGGCCTTCGAGCCGCGGGCGCGGGCGGTGCTGCGATCGGTGCGCTCGGGGAGCTGGTACTACCACTCGGCGCTGGTGTGTCGGGCGGAGGAGCCGCTCACCCTGGAGACCCTGAAGGGAAAGCGTGTGGCCTGGGTGGCTCCGCGCTCCACTGGCGGGTATCTGCTGCCGGTGCGGCACCTGGAGTCGCGGGGGATGTTCCCGGACGAGGTGTTCCGCGAGCAGCGCTTCCACGGTACGTACCGCAAGGCGCTGGATGCGGTGCTCTCCGGGGAGGCGGACGTGGCGGCGCTCTTCGCCAACCACCCGGACGAGTGCTCCCTGCGGGCCAGCCTGGCCACCTATGTGGGGCTCGACGAGCGTCGGTTGCGCCCCTTCCTCTTCACCGAGTCCACGTTGTCGGATGGTCTCATCCTCACCCGGCGCCTGTCCGAGGAGGATGCGGACGCGTTGGTGTCCCTCCTCACTCGGATGAGCACCGATGGAGCGGGTCTGG
>QKJM01000500.1 GCA_003249315.1 Archangium sp. | reverse complement strand
ACTCGCCGTGCTCGTTGAAGCCGTACGTGTCGTAGCCCGCGACCAGCGAGGGCGTCAGGCGCGCCACGAGGCTGCGCGGCGCCATCTCGAAGAGGCTGCGCGCGTGCCCGCCCGCCACCCCGGACAGCTCGCCAATGCCCTGCAGGAGCCGCGAGGCCCACTGCTTCCCCTCCGGCACCGCCACGCAGTCCGCCACCGCGAGCGCGAAGGGGTACTGGTAGGCCGTGTACACCACCTCGCGGTGCAGCAGCGCGGAGCTGCTCGCGTTCTTCCAGGGGCTCTCTCCCGCGTTCAGCGGAGACTGGTGCAGGGTGGCATCGAAGCGGTACGGGTGCAGCGCCACGGCCATGTTCATCCGCAGCACGCTGTCGCGCTTCGCGGGCCGGCCCTTGTGCGCCTTCGCCGCCTTCGTGTCCGCCACCATGAAGCCAAAGAGGAAGTCGTCGGCGTACTTCTCCGCCGAGGGGAACTCCTTGTACTCCACGGCGAGCTGGTCCTCGTCGTGCAGGCGTCGGCGGTTCATCGGCAGGCCGTAGCGCGCGAGCACTTCGCGGAGCGCGTTGCGCATGGACTCGGGGCTGATGACGGTGTGCTCCACACCGCCCCGGGTAATCTTCTGCAGGACGGTGCGGTTCTCCTCGCTCTCGCCCCGGTAGTTGGAGCTGGGCGCGGCGTAGGTGAGGACGGTGGCGAACAGGTTCTTGCTCGGGGACATGGCGGGTTCCTCGGGTGGGAAGGTGGAGGGGGTCAGCCGACGGCGGAGAGGGCCAGCAGGGTCAGCGTCCGGACGTCGTGAGTACGCGCATGGAGCGCCCGCGAGAGCAGCACGAACTGCTCGGGCTTGAGGTGGTGCGGGACGGAGCACAGGGTGCCCGCGAAGTACTCCACGAAGTCCTGGCCCGTGCGGCTACGCACCGCGAGGAAGGCGTCGCGGGCGATTCTCTCCTTCGCTACCTCGTAGTCCTTGCGCTGTGACTCGTTCTCCTTGACCGCCTCCCAGTCCAGCCCGGTGCGACTCTTCACCTTGCGGCTCACGTAGACGCGGACGAGTTGGAGGACAAGCGGCTCGATGGCCGCTTCCGGCGAGGAGGTCTCACTCTGGCTCATGGCTTCATTCCTCTTGAAGGACTCTCGGGCATCGTGACGGAAGTAGGGAGCGCCGATGGTGGCCTTGTGGGACACGGTGGCGGCGATGCGGTCGAAGCCGGCGTACCAGGGCCGCTTCTCGACCAGGTTGAGGAGACGGGTTCGACGGAAGAGTGGATCCCACAGCAGCGGCCGTAGCCCCTCGTACTCGTTGATCATCGACGAGTCGGGTTCGACGCGAGAGGCACTGTAGAGGCGGACGTTTTTGCCCTCCTTGTCGAGGTGGAAGACCTCGTAGCCCAGCACCAGCTCACTGGTGGACCTGTCCCCCTCGCGGCGAGCAAGCTGCTCGCGCAGCCGCGTGCTCGTCATCAGCGCCGACTCGACGACCAGGTCCACCAACGCCTCCCGGGGACGGAAGCCGCCCACCTCCACGCCCCGGCTCTTGAGGACCAGCGGCAGCTCCTCGCAGAAGCTCTTCAACACAGCGACGTCCGGAACGGCCAGCGCGTAGCCCTGGTGCTCTCCCCGACTGACCCCGTCCTTCACCACCAGCTTCTGGGGCACATACACCTGCGCGACATACGGCCAGAAATGCAGGAGGAGCTGGAAACGCGCCCTGTCCGTGAAGGGGACGTTGTCCGCGGTGCGCGCCATGGCACCGAGGTAGTCGGTGCTGGACAGGGGCACGGAGGAGTCGGGCCGGGAGAGCGCCTTCCAGGCGTCCTCCGCGTCTCCCGTCGGCTTGCCCGCGGCCCGGTCCACGAAGGGAGCGCGCGTGGCCGGCACGCCTCGCAGCGTCTGCCAGAGCATGTCCCTCCACAGTTTCACCCAGTGGCCGGAGCGGCCGTTGGAGGTCGGATCGAGATCGAGCAACAGGCCCGCCCGAGGCACCGTCACCTCGTAGATGAAGAAGCGCTTGAGGCGAGCCTTGCCCTTGTCGTCCTTCGTCTCCCGTTCCTCCTCGCGCAGAGGAGGCTGGCCCTTGCGAGGATTCGACTCCGCGCGCTCCTCCACCCCGGCCGCATACAGCTCATCGAAGAGGCGGCGGAGCCCGTCGAGGTCCAGCTCGACCGAGGCCCCCGCCTCGTCCAGGTGAGTGACGCGAGCCGTCCCCCGCTTCTCTCCTGGCAATCGCTCGAGTCGCTCCAGCATGAGGACGAGTCCCGCCAGCCCGGCCCGGTGCTGCGCGGAAGGCAGCTCCGCGAGCCGGTAGTCCAGGGAAAGGCACGAGGGGGTCTCGGAAGCCGCTGCCTTCTTCGATGGGGCGCGCTTCCGGGGCGCGGACTTCTTCTCCGGTCCTTCCGTGACGCTCATGCTCCCCCCTCCTCGGTGCTGAAACCTCGCTGAGAGTTGTACGATGCCGCGCGCGCGATGCCCAGGTGGAGGGGCAATCCCTCCGAGCGTTCCGCATCGGGTAGGACGCTCCGCCGAGGCACCGGGACGACGAGCCCATCGTAGGGCTTCCTCCGCGCAAGCAACTCCAGCGCGCGTGGCACATCCGTGTCCAGGATGCAGGGGCGCGTGAAGTCCTCGCCGTCACGGAAGGAGCCCGGCGTGGCGAAGTACCCGCCCTCCAGGAAGCGCGCGCTGCCATCCGCCGTGCGCTCCCCGGGCGCATGCTTCTCGAGCGCCTCCGCGAGCTGTCGCTGGCTCAGGTCTCCTGTCCCCAGCTCGCCCAGCATGGCCGCCGCCGCCCTCAGCTCCTCGCGAGCGTAAGGAGTGGCAACGGCGGGCTCGTAGACGATGAGCCGGGCTCGGAACGCATCATCTCGCGCACGGCGATGCCGGTTGGCCCGACCGAAGCGCTGGACGAGCGCGCTCACGGGAGCCAGCTCCGAGATGAGCACGTCCGCGTCCAGGTCCAGGCTCATCTCGCAGACCTGGGTGGTGACGGCCAGCGCCGGGCGCGTGGACTGCTTGAAGGCCTCCACGGTGCGTTGGTGAGCCCTCTGCCGGTCCTCCAGGCGGAAACGGCTGTGATAGCAGAGCACGTCCTCGCCCAACTCGGAGGAGAGACGCCCGGCCAGGGACTGGCAGCGCGAGACCTGGTTGACCACCCAGAGCACACGCTGACCAGACGCGAACGCCTCCCTCGCCACGTCGAGGGCCCTGGCCTCTCCCGCGACGACCTCGAGTCGGTAGCGGGGGTGGGACTCCTCTCGTTCGAGGTCCTCGAGCACGGCACGGTCCTCCGCTGTCGGGTAGACGCGAAGGCCCGCCGCCTCCAGCTCGCCACGACGCGAGGGCGAAAGCGTGGCCGTCATGCACAGCACGGGCACGTCGAACGCACGAAG
>QKJM01000616.1 GCA_003249315.1 Archangium sp. | reverse complement strand
AATCACGGGGTCCCCAATACAGGAGCCCCCATGCAACGACGTGTCTTACCCTCTCCCCGCTTGCTGGCAGCCGTGGTGCTCGCGCTCTCCCTGGGCGCGTGTGCCCCGGAGGTCCCGGACGAGGACTCCCTCATGACGCAGCGCGCCGCGCTCACCGATCCGTGTTCGGCCAACCAGAGCTTCCTGCTCGGCTCGGGCCTCTACGACGTCACCGGCCCGGCGGCGGAGCTGGCGATGATGGGCTATGCCATGCTGGACCAGAAGACTGCGGGCATCCACCAGCGGCTGCGCTCGCGCGCCTTCATCATCGCCTCACCCTGCAATGGCAAGCGCGTGGTGTTCGTGAGCGCGGACCTCGGCCAGATATTCCAGGGAGTGCGACAGCAAGTGGTGGAGAAGCTGCGCGCGAAGTACGGCACGCTCTATACGGATGACAACGTGCTGCTGAGCGCCACGCATACCCACTCGGGCCCGGGTGGCTTCTCGCACTACGCCCTCTACAACCTCACCATCCTTGGCTATGACAAACAAAACTTCAATGCCATCGTGGATGGTATCTACCAGTCCATCGTCCGCGCCCATGACAACCTCGCGCCGGGCAGCATCCGCGTCGCCTCGGGAGACCTGCTCGACGCGAGCATCAACCGCTCCGTAGGGGCCTACCTGCGCAACCCTTCCACCGAGCGGGCGCAGTTCACCCATGACACGGACAAGCGCATGACGCTGCTGCGGCTGCAAGGCGATGATGGGAGCGAGGTGGGCCTCATCAACTGGTTCGCCGTGCATGGCACGTCCATGGGCAATGACAACCTGCTCATCAGCGGTGACAACAAGGGCTATGCGTCCTACCTCTTCGAGAAGCTCAAGGGGACGAACTACACCGCGCAGCGCACCTTCGTGGCGGCCTTCGCGCAGAGCAACGAGGGCGACGTGACGCCCAACATCCACGGCGGCACCAACGGCGGCGGCGCGAACGACTTCGAGAGCACGGAGCTCTCCGGCGGCAAGCAGTTCGACCTGGCCAGGGCGCTCTATGACACCGCCTCGACGCCGCTGACGGGAGGCGTGGACTACCGGCACGCCTACGTGAAGATGGACGAGGTGCAGGTGGCGCCCCAGTACGCGGATGGCCTCTGGCGCACCACGTGCGAGGCGGCCATCGGCGACTCGATGCTGGCGGGCGCCGAGGACGGCCCGGGCTTCGGCTCCGAGGGCTCCTCCTGCGAGAGCATCCACGACCTGTGGAGCGCCTTCAACTGCACCCTCTTCACCACGCCGTGCCAGGGAGAGAAGCCCATCACCCTGGAGATGGGGACGATGATGCCCTACCCGTGGACGCCCGAGGTACTGCCGCTCCAGGTGGTGAAGCTGGGCAACGTGGCGCTGGTGGCGCTGCCCTTCGAGCCCACCACCATGTCGGGCCGGCGGGTGCGGCAACAGGTGCTCGCTCAGCTCTCGTCGGTGGGAGTGGACCAGGTGGTCATCGCCGGCCTGTCCAACGCCTACGCCGGCTACCTGACCACGCGAGAGGAGTACGCGAAGCAGGACTACGAGGGCGCCTCCACGCACTTCGGCCCCTGGCAGCTCGCGGCGGTGCAGCAGGAGGTGGACAAGCTGGCCAGCGCGCTGCGCACCGGCACCACGGTGGCGCCGGGCCCCACGCCGCGCGACCTGCGCAACGAGCAGTCGACCCTTCAGACGGGCGTGGTGTACGACGACAAGCTGTTGTGGGTGGACTTCGGGAGCGTCGTCACGGACGCGCGCGCCTCCTATTCCCGGGGCGAGACGGTGAGCGCGAAGTTCTGGGGTGGCCACCCGAAGAACAACCTCCGTCGCCAGGACAGCTTCCTGCGGGTGCAGCGCAAGTCGGGCTCCTCGTGGGTGACGGTGGCCCACGACTGGGATTGGGAGACGAAGTACCGCTGGCAGCGCTACGACTGCTTCCCCACCTACGGGTGCTCCCACGTCACCACCGAGTGGAAGATTCCGGCGGACGCCACTCCGGGCACCTACCGTCTCCGCCACGATGGTAACTGGAAGTCCGGCTGGGACGGACTCATCCGCTCCTACAGCGGCACCTCCCGCGAGTTCACCGTGAACTGACGGGCGGCCACCGAGGGAAACCCGTGGGGTCCATGGAGGAGCCGGCTCTAGGATGGCCGCATGAACCTGGGACTGATCAACAGGACCCGGCTCCTCGCGTTCGTGGGACTCCTGGGGGTGGTGACCTTCCTCCACGGGCCGGAGCCGGAGCTTCGCACGCTCCGCATGGGCGCCAAGGCCGTTCCCCTCCTCTGCCTGCTCCTGTGGATGGGGCCGGTCCGTGAGCGCTATGCGCGGCTGATCCGCGTGGGCCTCGTCCTCTCGCTGCTGGGAGACCTGCTGCTGGAGGCGAGCCCGGACCTGTTCCTGCCGGCTCTGGGGGCCTTCCTGCTCGCCCATGTCGCATATGTGGCGGCCTATGTGACGGTGACCCGGCGCCCCAGCCTCGCGCGGGGCATGCCCTTCACGCTGCTGGGCCTGGGCCTGGGCGCGCTCCTGTGGCCTCGGCTCGGAGACATGGCGCTGCCGGTGACAGCCTATATCGCCGTCATCTGCGCGATGATGTGGCGCTCCGCGGCCATGCTGGGCGGAGACGGGCTCGGCCGGCGCGAGCAATGGGCCGCGCTCGCGGGCGCGTTGATGTTCGCGATGAGTGACACGCTGCTCGCCTTCAAGCTCTTCATGCGGCCGGTGCCCGGCTCGAGCCATGCCATCATGCTGCTGTACTGGGCCGGGCAGCTCGGCATCACCCTCTCGGCCCGCGCGTCGCCGAGCCCACGTCCATCACCTCTGCCTCACCCCGGCTTCTGACCCCTTGCCTGGCTCCACCGGGGCCACCGGAAGAGTGAACCAGAAGGTACTCCCCGCGCCGAGCTGGCTCTCCACCCCAACGCGCCCGCCGTGCGCCTCGACGAGGCCCTTGCTGATGGTGAGCCCGAGCCCCGCTCCCCGCTGGTCCGCCCGGCGCGCCTGCCAGAAGCGGTCGAAGACATGCGGAAGCTGCTCCTCGGCAATCCCCGGGCCGGTGTCCGCCACGAAGAAGCGCACCTCTTCCCCTTTCAGCTCCGCCCCGACCCTGATGCTCCCTCCCTCCTCGGTGAACTTGAGGGCATTGCCGATGAGGTTCGAGAAGACCTGGAGCACCCGCGCCCGGTCCGCCTTCACCCGCCAGGGACTCTCGAGGCCCGTGCTCCTGAGCGCGATGGAGCGCTCGGCCGCGACGGGCCGCAACATCTCCACGGCCTCCGCGAGCAGCGACCCGACGGAGTGACACTCCACCTCCAGACGGAGGCGGCCAGCCTCGAGCTTCGTCATGTCCAGCAGGTCTCGAATGAGCTTCGCCATGAACCCCGCCGAGCGGAGGATGCGCTCCAGGTGCTCACCTCCCGGCCGCCCCGCGGCTGGAGGGTCCTGCCTTCTGGTGAGGGCCTGGGCGGACAGCGAGATGGCATTGAGCGGGTTGCGCAGGTCGTGCGCGACGATACCGAGAACCTCGTCGCGGCTCCGGGTGGCCCGGCCCGCGGCGAGGTAGAGCCTCGCGTTGTCCAGAGCCAGGGCGGCCCGGTTGGCCAGCTCCTGGGCGAGCCAGAACACCTCTTCGTCGAAGCGCCGCTCCGGATGCACCGAGAAGAACCGCATCGTCCCGATGGCGGTGCCTCGGGCCACCAGACAGACGGCCATGTACCCGTGCGGGTTCAGCTCGCGCAGGACCTCCCGCTGCTCCGGGCAACCGGACACGGCGTCGATGAAGTTCGGGGGAAGCCCCTCCGTGAAGCTGGCCGCCTCGCAGCACTGGAGCACCTTCTGGACCAGGGGTGGAGGCACCCTTCCCCACTCCCGCTCCCTCAACCGGCGGGCCAGCTCCCTCCGCGAGGGATCGGCACAGGCGGCCTCCACGGTTCGGACGAGGCCCGACTCATCGAGCAGGTCGATGATGCACAGGTCCGCGAGGAACCGGACCGCGAGCCCGGCCACGCCAGCCAGTATCTCCTCGTGGTCCAGGGTGCATGCGAGCACACGCCCGGCCTCGGCGAGCAGGTGTTGCTCCCGCTCCATGCGCTTGCGGAGGGTGATGTCCCGGACGAAGCCCAGCCAGCGCCCGTCTTCCAGGATGGTGGCACTCACCTCGATGGTGATCCACCGACCATCCCCGCGCCGCATCCTCCACTCCCCCACGTCGGACGCCCCCGCCAGCAATCGCTTCCGTACCTCCAGCAGCCGTGACACGTCCTCGGACGAGATGAAGTCGAAGATGGTCCGACCAATGATTTCCTCGCGGGTGCAACCCAGGAGCCGGCACCCGCTCGGGTTGACCTCGGTATACCGGCCCTCGATATCCGCGATGAAGATGCCGTCCGGCGCATTCCCGATGAGCAACCGCAGGCGCTTCTCGCTGTCGGCCAGGGCCCGCTCGGCCTGCCTGCGGAGGGTGATGTCTTCTATCTGCGAGATGAAGTGGACCGGCTCCCCGTACGGGTCCCTCACCAGCGAAACGCTGAGCATGGTCTCCACCGAGGAGCCATCCTTGCGGAGGTAGCGCTTGGAGAGCTGGTAGCGGGGAATTTCCCCGCGAAGAAGCTGCTGCGCCATCGCCACATCCGTGCCCAGGTCCTCCGGGTGGGTGATGTCCTGGAAGCGGAGCCGGAGTAGCTCATCCGCGGGGTAGCCGACGATTTCACACAGGACGTGGTTCACCCGGAGGAAGCGCCCGTCGGGGCCGACGATGGCCATGCCGATGGGGGCATCCTCGAGGACGCGGCTGAGCTGCTCCTGGTCAAGCTCGAGCTGTTCCTCCACGGGCCGTTCCCGATTCCGGACGGTCACCGAGGGCTCGAGGGGCTTGACGTGTTCCGGCTTCAAGTCGTGGGTCCGTATACAGAGCAGAGGAGCGTGCCATGGGTCGTCCCCCTGGAAGAAACGTAGCCCGAAACATGGGTGGGAGGGAGACGGATGACACGACAATAAAACCGCTCTCGCCATGCGGAAGCGGGCAGGCCGGCAGCCCGAAGCTCCGTCGTCAACTCGCTCCACGGAGAGGCAAGTCACCCTCAAGGGCTCCACGGACAGCCGGCGCGCTAGACGACCGATCACGAATCCCGAACGGCCCTATGCGGCGAGTACCATAGACCCGCCACGTAGGGTAGGGCGGGAAGTGGACTGGGCATTGCGGCCCTCGAGGTAGGCATCCCCCTCTCCCATGCGGACCTCCGCATGCACGTCCCACCATACCCGTTCAATCCGGTTGGCGGAGGGGCAGTACGGAGGGAGAAAGTGAAACATAACGCCGCCTCCCCCCTCGGTCGTGCCACGCCAGCCTACCCTCCGGGCCGATCGCGAATCACGAACGGTCGTTTAGCCTGGGCGCCGCTCCAGCACCTCGTTCGTCGGCGGCACCAACGGGCGAGCGCCTTGCCAGGGTTGGCCGTCCGGCATCTGAGCCCAGCCGCAAAGGTCGCACGCAAACACGAGATTGCCAGCCTCATCATCGCACAGCGTACGAAGCTCTGAATCGCCGCAGTTGGGGCATTGCACGCCCGACTCCACGGTGATTCCAGCCCAGAAGACATCCCGCAGGCGCATCGCGAGTGTCTCCAACGACGTTGGCGTCACCGCAACAATCTGGCGAGCCTCCTCACCCGCATTCATAGACGAGCGCGCGATGGGATATTTCCGCAGGTCGATTGTTGCTAGCTTGTCGAGCCCATATCGCTGGACAACGCCCGCGTCAAATTCACCCAGCCTCGATTTCAGCCAATCCTGCAACACTCCGAGCAAGCGCCCCGCCACATCTTCATTCGATAGCTCTCTGAGGCGTGTGGAGAGTTCACGATGCAGTTGACTCGATTTCATAGTCCACCATCACCAAGGAAAAGCAGTAATCAGGTTGCCTGCCTGATCTGTGTAGACCTTCAACACACTCGTGGAACCGCCACCATTGCGTAGCGCCGAGGTGCCAATCGTCCGACCGACATCAACCGTGCGAACAAACTGGCCCCCTTCGATAGACGTCACCGGCGCCCCAACAACCTGCTTGCTCTGGAGCAAAGCGCGCAACTCGGACGGACTGATGGAGAACACCGACCGACCGTTACTCACGGCACGGTTGAAATGCCCGGAAAGCACGTGTTCCCAACCAGCCGATACGGGCTGACCAGTAGCTCTGAGCGGAGTGAGACGAGTCGAGCCGTTGGCGAGGTTGATTCGAGCCGCCACGCGACCAGTTACCCCTGCTGCAGCAGGAGTCGATACAGGTACACGGGTCGCGGCGGCTACACTGCCTGCCCGAGCGCTGGAGAGCAGCACTCCAGAGGATGCTCCGCCGGGTATGAGTGGCGCAAAGGTCGCAACTCGCTGCACCCATAGCAGTCCGTACTCGGAGTTGAGGCCAGGCCTCGGGGCGGGAACCCACTGAGTCTCGCAGGTATCGCTGTATCCGCAACCAGTGAAATCTGGCGCGACCAACACTCCGTCGCCGCCCATCGCTACGTCGGCCAACTCCATGAACCCCTTCACGCCGTATAGCTGTCGTTCGAAGGAAAGATAGACGCCCAAATTGAAGAGGCTCTTGAATAGCGAGGAGGAAGACCCGGGCGCATTCTGCGCGGTCGCCACGGTGCTCCCCTGGACGGGCTGCCGCGGAGGCGTGTTGTTGTCATCGGCACCATTCGCCCGGTGGCCCGTGTTGCCGGAGGCCCCGCTCTTCCCACTGGACAATCCGCTTCCGGGCGCGAGAGTAATGATGCTGCCACCGCTGGAACCGGAGCAGAAGAAGAGACATGCGCGAATCTCCGTCTGCTCGCCGATGAAGCCGGTGGGGTCGATGACGGACAGGGGATTGTAGCCAACGTAGGCGTAGCGGTTGTGCGCCCGGGGATTGAGCGGCGATTGGACCACCGGGTCGCGGCTCAGGAAGTGCGCGCTCTTCGGATCGTAGACGCGACCGCGCATGTTGATGAGTTCGAGGTCGTCCTCCATCTCATGACCGGTGAAGCCGTAGCGCACGTCACCGCTCGCGATGGCGTCGACCGGAAGCACCGGGTCAACTACGCTGGTGCGCACACCAAACGGGTCGAAGCGCAGGCGCTCGAGCAGCGCGCCCGTCTTGTCCGTGAGCGTCTCTGGCGAGCCCAGGTGATCATCATGCACATAGAGCATGGCGTCCTCGGTGATGACTCCGCCTACCTCCTTCTGTGTCGCCTGCGCCACCGTGCGGTCGCCCGCCTTCACGAAGAAGACGTGCTCGGCGCTGCTGCTCGTCAAACGGCGCTCATACAGATCCTCGATGTACGTCGTCAGTGCATCGCTACTCGACTTCTTCATCAGCCGCGTGTCGCCAGGGCCATAGAAGTAGTACGCGGTGCTGCTCCAGGTAGACACCCTCCGGGGAAGGCCGAAGGACGTGTAGTCCACCCACCGCTTCGGCCCTTCGGTCTGGTCGCCATTGGCGTCGTAGCTGAAGCTGTCCAGGTTCGACGTCCTCGGCGCGAACGGGTTCGAGGTGCCACTGTCATCGTAGCCGAGGGTCAGCGCGCTGCCCTGTCCCGCCAGCACCTCGCGCGCCGTCAGCCGACCGAGGCCATCATAGCGGAAGAAGTGATGTGAGTTGCCCGAGGGCGCCTGCACCATCCAGTCCCGCAGACGGTCCTGGGCATCATAGGTGAACTCCTCGCGAACCTGGGCCAGGGCGTCCTCGCGCAGTTCGAGGTTGCCGTTCGCATCGAAGTCGAAGCTCAGCTGCTGCAGGTAGCCGCCTGCGGAACTCTGCGTCTGAATGCTCCGCAGCACGTGACGTACCGGGTCATATACGCGGATCGAGCTCACACCGTTGCCGAAGCGCTCGGCTGTGAGCCGGCCACGAGCATCGAAGCCATCGGCGCGCCAGAACAGTTGGTCGCCCGCCCCCGTCACCTCATTCAGGTAGCCAGATGCGCTGTAGCCGTAGACGACGCGGAAGCGGGACTGACCGGGCACCGTCGGATAATCGATCGACTCCAGTCGACCAAAGGCGTCGTAGTGCCGGTCAATGTCGAAGACCTCGGTCCGGGGCTCGAGCTGGTTGACAATGCTCCACGACGACCGGCTCGGACGGCCCAGCGCGTCGTAGCTGTACACCACCTGCACGCCTTCATCGTAGTTGACGAACGAGGCCAACCGACCAATGCCCGCACCAGCCCCCTGGTCCCAGGTATAGACCGAGTCACCTTCGGGCGCATCCTTGAGCACCAGACGGCCCAGGACGTCGTACTCGACGGTGACCTCCTGCCCCTTGGCGTCGATGTAATGCACACGCTGGCCGAATGCGTCCTCATAGAGCGTCTGCTCCCGATAGCCCGCGGTCTCGCTCGTGCCGTAGTATTCCTCGAGCAACGTGCGCCGGCCGAGGAGGTCATAGGTCAGGCGCGTGCTCACTCGTGGCTGGTTGGCCTCCCGCACCTGCACCTCGCGGAGAAGATCGAATGGCCAATAGGTGAAGCGCGTCAGCAGGTTGGCACTGCCATGGGCGCCCTCCGCGCTCTCCACCACGCGGCCAGCCGCATCGTATGCGACGTAGGAGACATTGCCCCTCGCGTCGATCGTCTCCGTGTAGCCAGGAAAGTAGCGCTGCTCGATGAGGGTTCCATCGGAGCGACTCTCGATGAGGGGACGACCCAGCTTGTCATAGGTATAGGTGGTCAGCCGCTCGAGTTCCGCGCCCGAGCGCGGCGCGGAGACCGCCTCCACCCGGCCCAGGGCATCGTACACCCTGCGCGAAACAACTGGCTGGCCATCGAAACCTGTCACCTGCGCTTCCACCACACGACCGAGCTTGTCGATGCGCACCAAGCTGCCCGAGCCGTCGGCGCCCTGGGTGCGCACCTCGGCGAGGCCATCATGACTCCAGCCGAAACCCATGGCGCTGTCGGCGCCGTCAGGTCTATTGATGATGCGCAGGCGGCCGAAGCCGTCATACTGGTAGCCCACGCGGACGCCGTTGGGGTCCGTCCTCGCCACCACCACGCCGAGACCTGGATGGTACTCGGCCGATACAGTGTGACCAAGCGCATTGGTCACGTTGGTCTGGCGGGCCTGCTCCAGGCTGTCGTAGGTGAAAGTCTGCGCGCGGCTCCGGCCGGCTCCGTCCATCACTGTCACCGAGTAGGGCAGTCCATGGGCGTTGCGCAGATACTCGGTGCGCAGCTTCAAGGCGACGTCGTCCGGTTGCACCGTCCGTGCCTTCAGCAGCCCCGTCCCCGGATAGTGCTCGAACTCCTCCTTCCTTACATGGACGAACTGCGTCTCCGTCGCGTGCCAGGTCACGCGCGACTCAGGCAAGCCGATGAGCCAATTCGCCGCATCGCGTGGCTTGTAGGTCATCGAAACCTGCAGCTTCTCCCCGGTGTAGTCTCCCCCCCACATCCACTTTGTCTCCTGCAAGAGGAGGTTGCCGTCACCATCGTAGTTCTGCAATACGTCGCTCCCGGAGGTGACCACGGCCCCAGCGACGCCCAGCGCGGACGCACCCGGCAGCCAGCTTGCGCCAGCGGGGGGCAGTTGCCCGGGCGGCAGTTCCACATTGACACTGGTGATTCGATTCGGAGACGCGAAATACACGGTACCGCTCGCATCCTGGTGGATCGAGTAGTTGGTGGAGGACTCCGAGACATGAGTCGTGCCCGATGCCAGCGTCACCTGAGAGCGCTGGTAGAGAGGATATCCGACGAGCGGATAGGCATGGCTCCCCACTGCACGCTTGGACACGTCGTATGCAGTGTACGTCGTGGCCCCGGTCTGCTCGTGCTTGACTGTGTGGCCGCCGAAGCCCAGGAAGCCTCGAAGCAGGTCCCTCCGCCCATCTGTGTATGTGTGGACGTATCGGTTGAAACCACCCTTTCCATCATCCAGCTTGAGTTCGTGAGCCACCCACATCCCGGGGTGAACCATCTCCTGTGGCAACTCGAGCTTCGGCAGCGTGTGGTCACGGCGGTCCCAGTAGTGTTCGATGTACTCTGGATCCTGCCTCAGAGGACGATAGCCGAACTCGCTGCGCGCGTCGGCCCCGTCCACCACCGCACTCAGCAGGTCGGGCGGCGCGCCCTGCCGCAGGTACACCACCAGTTCGCGCCCACTCGACGAACTCCCGCTGTCCGGGACCGTCTCGGACTGGAGGATATCCGTCAGGCCATCACCGTTGTAGTCAAGCAGCGTTGCATGCACGGGAGTGTGGCTCGGACCGATGTCTCCGAGCGGCACCGAGAGAGGCTCGGCGACGAAGCCGCTCCCCGTCGACTTCCACAGCACCCAGTGCGTACGCTCCTGCCAGTTGGGGTAGACACCGTAATACTTCTGCGCGAGCAGAATATCCTGCTTGCCGTCGAGGTTGAGATCCACCACGAAGACGCCCGGAGGATCCCCCCTGTACCAGGTCGTGAACTGGCCCGACTGGAACTCGGGAGCAAGCGTCGACATGCTCGCGCCCCGGAAGCCATTGCCAGTATTGATGTGCAGGTACGGCTCGCCACCCACCACCCTGATGTTCACCGCCTCCGCGAGCCCGTCACCATTGACGTCGGCAAACCAGTAACGTCGATGCTCACCGGTGCTGGTCCGGCTGAGGAGAGTCGTGGGGGTCGTGTACAGCGTGTTGCTCGTCGCGTCGTAGGACGGCACTGTCAGCGCATGGAGGTAGGTATCGATGCCATCCGGGTTGGCGTTGTACTCTCGCGTCAGGAGCGCCGTCATGCCGCTACCATCCACGCGCGCCACGTACGATTGGGCATCCCTGTCTCCATGAACGGGTAGCTCGATGGCGCCACCCAGGACGCCGTTCTGATTGGTTCGGAAGCTCCACTTGTACGAGTTGTTCGATAGATACAGCGCCTCCGGCAGCCCATCGCCATTGATGTCGGAGAGATAGAGCGGCATCTCACCAGGCTCGTACTGGCTATAGCCAGACCACGCGTAGGGGCCGTTATCATCCCCGTCCCATTCGAGGTTGTCGTGCTGCTCGGTACCAGCGTAGCGCATCCAGCGCCGCATGGTCAGGAACGGGGGAGCGCCGGTCTTGAAGAACTCCATTCGCCCGTCCCCATCGACATCCGCCACGCGCCCGCTCCGGACCGGGGAGTCCGGGATCTGCGTCGAAGCTCCATTCAGGAACCACTTGTCCTGGCTCGTGTGGCGCAAGAGGCTGTCATGCCCGTTGCCCCCGAAGTCCGCGGCGAACACCGCGTCCATCGTGATGCTCTGGCCCTGGGCATTGAGCCAGTCTACCGGGATATGGGTGCGCTGTCGGCTGAAGGTATTGCCGCCCTGGGTCCATTCGAACCTCGTGGGTCTCTTGCACGCGCCCGTCCCATCGCACTCCTGGATTTTCGTGAGCTGGCTACGGCCGGTGATGGACGTATTCGCGTAGCTGAACCGGTACGAGCGCAGAAGCGCGGGCTGGCTCGGGCTCGGCCCCCACATTTCCAGGCGCGAAAGGCGACGAGGTTCACGGAGCTTGAAGCCGGAGATGTAGCCCTGCTCCACGTCAGGGCGCTCCTCATAGAAGAAACGCACCGAGCGCTGGGGCAGGAGCCCCGAGCCGGCGTGCCCGGTCCACTCGATTTTCGTGGGCCACAGTTCCGCCCCCTCCTCCTCCGCAGTGCCGTATTCGTAATCGACGGAGTTGCCCGAGCGGTCCTCCACGTGCGCGATTGACCAAGCGTAGCGCCAACCATGGGTCACCCAGTCGAACGGACCGATGCTGGTACGTTTGACGTCGCTCCGCTTGCCCGCAAGCATCTTCCCTGGGCCGCCGAAGGTGAGGATGCGCCCGTCCTTGAGATGGGCGAGAAAGTGGTCCGGCCCTGCGCTGCTGGTTCCGACGGAGACAATCCTCGCGAACATGTCGCTCTCGGTACGGTACTCGGCGCCGTCCGCCCCGTAGCTGCCACTTACCAGCACGAGCCGCTGGCCATCGAGGCAGAAGCGGTCGAGGGCATTGAACAACACATCCCGGGCCTGACCGTCCTGGGCCACCGTCTTCGGGCAACGAGTGATGCGAGGCAGGCCCGAGAGAGCGAAGCCGATGCCCAGAGGGCCATTGCCGCCGCGGCTGGAGTAGTGGAGGCCTAGCTCAGGCTTGAGACCGGCGCGGCCCTCGGGCAACCACAGCGGAATACTGTAGGAAGAGGCCCCATCATCAGTGATGACGGCAGTGCCTGCGGTCACGCCCGGTGTCATTCCGTTCAGTCGCTCGGTGGGCAGCACGCCGGAGCAACTGGTGCAGAGCGGCGCAGCGGTGTACGGCACCGGCCCGAGCCCTCCCAGCGCCTCCCAAGCGCTCTGTGCCTCCTGGTTCACCTGTGCGAGCGAGAGGCCCTGCGCGCTTTGTCGCAGCTCCGATCCGCACTCGGATGTCGGCGCCAGCGGGTGGCTCGGGTGGCGGCACATCTCGTAGATGGTTTTCGTATAGAAGGGCCAGTTGTAATAAGTGACATCACAGCTGGCCCAGACGTCTCCGTACTCCTGGATGGGCCCCTGGCTGGCGGTGAACATCACCAGCACAGCATCCTCTGGCCGCAGCTTCTCGACCTGGGACTGGGCGTACTCTCCACACGTCTTGTAGAGGAAGGGTTTCAGCTCGAAATC
>QKJM01000395.1 GCA_003249315.1 Archangium sp. | reverse complement strand
GGAGTGGGTGGAGGAGGTACTGAAACGAGTAACAGACCGGGGGCGAGTACCGGAGGCGCTACGCCTGGCACACCTGATCGGAGCAGCGGTCGTCACGGGCGAGAGCACGAAGAGAGCCTGAGCCCCCAAGAACCCCTCTCCCTCTGGGAGAGGGACGGGGTGAGGGTGCCGAGCCCCCGGATTCCCACCCGAGCCGCTACCTGCGGACCTCGGGAGGAACCTGAGCCAACCACCCGATCTCAATCACCCCCCACAACCCGAGCCTCCGCCCTGGTGTCAGACGATTCGTATCGAACGATTCATAGGCCGGCGGAAGGACTGGTCAGACCCATCGGGTATTTCATTGGACCTGCTACCCGTCAGGGGGGGAGTGGCCATTCTCAGGGGGAATTCCTATGAAGTTGAGCTGGACGGCGGCACTGCTGGTGCTCCTCGCCGGGTGTACTACCGCTTCTCGGGACGTGCGCCTGGACACGGGCTTGGCCGACACTCTCGTTTTCACCCCACGCTCCGGCGCCGAGCCAGTGAAATTGAACGCCGCCGCGTTCAAGGATTCCGTGGCGCAGCGCGCCTGGGAGGTTCGACCCTCCTCTCGTCCGCAGGACGCCGCACGCAAGTTGTTCGAGGTAGGAGTTCGGAGTGGCTCGTACACGTACGAGCCTCGCAGCCGCCGCGTCACTCCGCTCAGGCCGGATGAACATCTGGAGGGAGCACCACCGGCGGAGGTGAAGTTGACACGCGCCTACCTGCGCTGGTGCGAGCGCACCGGCAGGATTGGAGACTGTCTCTGCCTGCTGACGGAGAGCCCCATCGTCAACGGGGATGGCCGTTTCGCCCTGGCCATGGCTCTTGCCAAGGGCGCCGTGCTGGACGAAATGCTGGAGGCATTCAAGGACACGGCCGACCCACACGCAATGGTGGCGGCCGTGCTCTGGACCTGGACGACGTACATGGTCCTCCTCTCCATTCCCGATGTGACGGTCTCCAAGGGCCTCGCCGCCGTGATGACCGCCACACTCATTTCCTACGTGGGCGTCGATACCTTCTGGGGCCTCATCGTGGGCTTCAAGCGGCTGATGGGGGAGACGGACCAGGCCACCACGTTCGACGAATTGCGCGAGGCGGGGGAGCGATACGGCAAGGTGATGGGCCGAAACGCGGCGCGTGCATTCGCCATGTTGGCCACGGTGGCCCTCGGCAACACGGCAGCGGGGTTGGCGGCGAAGGTACCGAAGCTGCCCGGCGCGATGCAGGCGGCAGCGCAGGCGGAGACGCAGGTAGGTATCCGTCTCGCAGCAGTGGGAGAGGTAGAGACGGTCGCCGTGAATGCCGAGGCCGTCACCATCACCCTCGCCCCCGTCGCGGTCGCGATGTCGGCCGGAGGTGGCCGAGACAACGGTCATGTCACAGGTGAGTTGACAAGAAGCGCGTCAGATATTCATGTTGACAAGGTGGTCAACAGCAACATGCCGCACGCTGCGGAACGTGCGGTTGAACGGGCTGGCTTCTCGAGCGAGCAGGATGCTCGCGCGGCCTTGCAGGAGTTCAGCCGGCAAATCGAGAGGTCGGGTCTTCCGCCCGGAACCATTCGAGACACGGCCCGCGCGGACCGCGTCATCGTTCCTGGCTTTGGCCGAGGTGGTGCGGTCGTCTATCAGCTCCGGGATGGTGTCTTGAAGCTGAAAACCGTTTTGCAGTGGAGGCCGTAATGAAACAGACGGATTACAAAAAGAAACTTGGACGCTTCGAATTGCGAGTCTCCGAAGACGATCAGGACGTGGCCTATTTGCGCCTTCCGAGTCACCCTGGTGAGACCTGCAAGATGTCGAAGTCGATCAGGCTGGCGGAACTCATGGATTCCTATTCAGGCCCCGACGTGGTGCTCGACTTCGACCAGGAGGGAGTTCTGGTCGGAATCGAGATTCTGGCGTGACACAGCACATCACGAGGCACACGTGGCGCCCGGAGCAGCGGTCGTCACGGGCGAGAGCACGAAAAGAGCCTGAGCCCCCAAGAACCCCTCTCCCTCTGGGAGAGGGACGGGGTGAGGGTGCCGAGCCCCCGGATTCCCACCCGAGCCGCTACCTGCGGACCTCGGGAGGAACCTGAGCCAACCACCCGATCTCCATCACCCCCCACAACCCGAGCAACACGGCCTCCGCGGCATCATGCCGGAGCGAGGTAGGCCGAGGAGCCCCGGACCAGGCAATCACGCGGCGAGCCAGCACATCGGCGGCCTCCTTGGCGAGCCCTCCTGTGCGCTGCTCGCGGGGGTACAGCAACCTGACGCGCCAGTCCTCGGCGGAGACACGGAGCACGGGGAGGGAACGCCGAAGGGCCTCTCGCTCCCACACCTCGGCGATGGGCCCGCCGCCCTCCAGCACGAGCCAGGCGAGGGGCCCGGCGGAGTGCAGCACGGAGGGCACGGCGCGCTTGAGGCGGGCCTGGGAGCCGAAGTTCTGCGAGCGGTACCAACGCAGGCGCCCGTCGGGGCCATAGAGGGCGAGCCCCGAGCGAAGCCCGAGGTCCACGGCGAGCAACCCGGGGGCGTCGGTGCTCACGCCGAGCGCCCCTCACGACCATGTTCCCAACCAGGCCTCTCCCGCATGGAAGGGATTCTACAGACCCCAGGTCACTCCTTCGACTCGGCGGCCTCCAGCGACGCGGCGATACGCCCCGCGGCGGCGGCGAGCTCGGCGCGGCGAATCTCCACGGTGGCGCGGGCCTGGGCGGCGGAGCTGGCGGCGAGGAAGCGCCGCGAGTCCGCGTCCGACATCTCCAGGCTCGTCGTCATCCCCGCCTTGTACGCCGCGGCCACCTGCTGCTGCACGCGCGCGGCGAGATGGGCCTGGGCCTCGGACTGGGCCAGCGCGGCCCGAGCCGCCTCCAGGTTGGCCTTCGCGGCCACCCAGCCAGCGCGCGCCTTGGCCAGCGCCGACGCGTGCTGGGCCTCGAGCTGTGCCAGCCGAGCCTCGTCCTCGCGGAGCTGCGCATAGCGCTGGCCCCGGTCGTACAGCTTCCACTCCGCGCCCAGGGACACCTCGTAGGTGAGGTTCTTCCCGGTGAAGCCCGCATTGGAGTTGTAGTTGCCCTTGCCCACGGCGGCCACCCTCGGCAGCCAGGAGAAACGGTCGTACGTCACCTTCCCCTTCGCGGCCTCCAGGGCCTTGGCCGCCGCGCGCACCGCGAAGGTGTCCTCCCAGGGGCGGGCCTCCTCCGAGGGAAGGTCCCACTCGGCGCCGGGGGCCTCCAGGGGAGCCGGCTGCACGGCCTCGCCCACCAGCGCCTCCAGCAGCGCCAGCAACTGCGCGGACTGGCCGCCGAGCTGCGCGAGCTGCACGCGCGCCTGGGCCGTCTCCGACTGGGCCCGCAGCAGCGCTGCCT
>QKJM01000170.1 GCA_003249315.1 Archangium sp. | reverse complement strand
CCCTGGCGCATCGCCGACGGCTCATCCCGCTCGGGGCTCCACCCGGTGACGTCGGACTCGGAGCGCTCGCGGGAGCCCGGCGGGGCCTCCTCGGGGCGGCGCTCGTGCTCCTGCTCGCGCGAGACTCCCTTGGCCGGGCTCGCACGCCTTGGCGTGTCCCGGCCCTCGTCGCTGTACCTCTGGGCCATGTCGGTGAGACCTCCTGGGGGTATACCCTGGAGGCTCTGCACGGCGGAGGCTCCCTCCAAGCCGCCCCGGAGGAGTCGGGCGCCCGTCCGTCCGCTCCCCGACACGTGCGTGGCGGCGCGTCAGGAGGTGGCGAGCGCCTCGCCCAGGCGCACCAGGCCGCCGAAGTCCTCCAGCTCGCTGCCGGACTCGGGGGCGGCCACCGCTACCGCGCCCGTGGGCAGGTTCTCGGCCAGGAGGGAGAGCAGTCCCCGGTGGGCGTCGGCGCGCACCTGCTCGTGCCTGGCCAGGTGGATGAGGGCCTCCACTCCGCCGCGTTGGGCCTCGTCCTCCGCGTGCCGCAGCAGCGCCTCGGGGTGGGCCAGCCCGTCCTCGCGCGCCCAGCTCCGGTTGAGGACGTAGCCGGCGAAGGGCAGCCTCCGCTCGTGCAGCATGTCCCGGAAGTACCCCACCTCCTGCAGCGAGGCCGACTCCGGCGACGTCACCAGCAGGAAGGCCGCGTCCTCCGCGCTCAGCCGTCCGCGCAGCCGCTCCGCCCGCTCGCGGATGCCGGAGAAGAGCCCGCTGAAGGCCCCCATGAAGGCGCGCATCTCCTGGGTGAAGGACTCGCCGAAGATGCTGCCCAGCACGCTGCCCAGCAACTGGGACGTCTTCCGCCACAGCCTCCCCCCGCGCCCCTTCTCCTCCGGGAGGAAGAGCGAGACGATGCGGTCGTCGAGGAAGCGCGCCAGCCGCCCAGGCGCCTCGAGGAAGTCCAGCGCATGGCGGCTCGGCGGCGTGTCCAGCACCACCAACTCGTAGTGGCCCTCCTCGAGGAAGCCATCCAACGCCTCGGCGGCGGCGTACTCCTGCATGCCCGCCACCAGGTCCGAGAGGAAGCGGTAGAGGCGGTTGTCGAGGATGTCGCGCGCGGCCTCCGGGGTGGGGGAGAGCCGGCGCACCATGCGCTCGAAGACGATGCGCGGCTCCAGCATCCACACGTCCAGCCGGCCGGGCCCCACCTCGGTGCCCGCGTAGAGGCGCTCGGGGGGGATGGGGGTGGGCTCGGTGCCGCCCTCGGTGAGGCCCATGGCCTCGGCCAGGCGACGGGCGGGATCAATGGTGAGCACCAGCACCTTGCGTCCAGCCCGGGCCGCCGCCACGCCCAGCGCGGCCGCGGTCGTCGTCTTCCCCACGCCTCCCGCGCCACACAGCACGAGGACACGCTTCTCCCGAAGCAGGGACTGGAGGCTCATGAGGGGGCTCCTGTGAGGTGGGTGGCCAGGCGCTCCACCAGCTCGCGCCCGTGCTCGGGCAGCTCGGGGAGGGTGAGGAGCGGGGCGGGGAGGTTGCTCGCCAGCCGGACCTCCGCCGCCTGGGCCCTGTCCAGCCGCGCCAGGGCCCGCTGCCCCTGGTGAGGCCCGTGGGTGCCCAGCAGCCGCTCCACCGCGGCGCGGCCCTCGGGGGGAAAGGGCTTCTCCGGCAGCCGGTTGAGCACCCCCGCGGCCAGCGGAATGCGGTGCCGGCCGATGGCGGTGGCCAGCTCCAGCGTCTCGCTCACCGGCAGCGGCTCCGGCAGGGTGACGAGCAGCGCGCCGGTGAGGGTGGGATTTCTCAGCAGCTCCAGCCCCTCGCGCACCGAGCGGCCGATGGGTCCGCCGGGCATGACGCTCAGCAGCGCGTCCGGCAGCGCGGCCAGGGCGAGCGCGTGCCCGGTGGCGGGCAAATCCAACACGGTGAGAGGGTAGAGGGGGCCGCCGTCAGGGCGGGTGCGGCGCACCAGGGCCAGCATCTGGAAGAGGACGCCCATCTCCCGCAGGGCGGGAGCGGCCTCGAGGAAGCGGCGCAGGGCGCGGGTGCGCAGGGCGGCGTCGGCCATGAGGCGCACCGGCAGCACCTCCTGGAGGAAGAGGCGCTGGCCTTCAATCGCGGACAGGCGGACGTAGGAGAGGCCGGGAGACACCTCGGAGACCCGGGCGCTCGGCGAGCGCACCCCCACGAGGGAGGCCAGGGGCGACGGGCTCTCGGAGTCCTCGGGGGAGACTTCCACCTCGGCCAGCAGCACCCGCCGGCCGGAGGCGACCGCGGCCCTGGCGAGCGCCGCCGCGAAGGTCGTCTTTCCGACGCCTCCCTTGCCCGAGACGAGCAAGGCCCGCCGTTCCCACAGTGCGTCCAGCAAAGGTGCCGCCCCCTCGCGTCGGATTGTCCAGAGGCCGAGTCTTAACGAGGGGGGGCCTCGGGGACAAGAGAGGCCCTCACCGGGGAGGCCGGGTGCCCGCTACTGCAGCGGCCAGCGGGCGGCGATCTCCTCGCATGCCAGGTGCAGATCCTGCAGTCGGCGGGAGCGGGCGCGCGGGGGGAGGAATTCGCGGCCGGCGAAGACATCCACCACCCGCACCAGGCGGGGCTCGATGGGGCCGAGGAGCGAGAGGTGCTGCTCGGCGAAGGCCTGGAGGAGGGTGGCGATGTACTGGCCGGAGCGCTCCTCGAGGGGGTGGTGCTTGGAGAAGTACAGCTTGAGGACGCCCACCCGGTTGTCTCCGTGCCGGTCCACGGACTGGAGGACGACCTGGGGCCAGACGCGGATGGAGACGCCGGCCATTTCCAGGGGAGGAGGCTCCTGGCCCACCTCGCTGGCCACGAGGCCGTGCAGGCCCAGGTGGGGGTGGAGGGCGCGGTAGTGCTCGAGGGCCTCGATGCAGAGCTGGGCGCGGTGGGCCTCGAAGGGGTCCTCGTACACGGTGGTGGCCATGCGGTGCTGGTGCTGGCGCAGGGTGGCCTCGTCCTGACCGCGGCAGAGGAAGTCGGTGATGGCCTGGGCGGCCTCGGGGTAGCGCAGGTACTGGGGCGCGGGCGGGTGCTTCTGGGCGTGGATGAGGCGCTTGCGCAGCGCGGGGGTGCCGGTGAGGTAGCGGCCGAGCTTGCTCACCGAGACGTGGGGCAACCCATTGAGTCCGTCCATGAAATGCCTCCCTGATGCGTCGTGATGTGAAGACATTAACGCGAGGGTCTGACATGGATGGGATTGCAAGAAGAAGGGCGGACGCACACGCGGCGCGCCCGCCCTCGGGGTTCCTGCTCGGCTCCGCGGGAGCGTGGCTCAGGGCACGAGCTTGCTCGTGACGGCCGTGGCGTAGGCCTGGTCACCCGGGTGGATGAAGGGCGAGCTCAGGTTCGTGCCGGGCAGGACGTACGCGTACACCTGGAGGGCGTAGCTCCTGCCG
>QKJM01000897.1 GCA_003249315.1 Archangium sp. | reverse complement strand
CACCCTCAACAGGCAGATCAACACCGTTTCGGTGACGGACTCGAAGACGGTGACGGTGGACCTGGAGGTCCTCGAGCTGGACAGCGGCACGCTGGGCGCGGATGACCATGGCAGCAAGTCCGTGTCGATGACGCTCACCTGCGGCGGCTCGCCGGTGGTGGTCACGCCCGACATCAGCCTGTATCGCGACAAGATGGGCAGCTACGACGGCAAGGTCGAGGTGCGGGTGCGCGCCGAGCAGATCTGACAGCCCGTCCTTCGAGAGGGCCAGCGCCGCCATCCTTCCATGGCGAAGCGCTGGCCTTCTTGCTTTCGCGCCTACCCGAGCATCTCGCCGAGCAGACGCGCGACGACCTTCGGATCGGCCTTGCCGTTCGTGGCGCGCATGACCTGGCCGGTGAAGAGCCCCATCAGGCCCTTCCGGCCCGCGCGGTACTCCTCGACCTTGCCCGGGTTCGCGTCCAGCACGCCCTGGATGGCGGCGCGCAACTGTCCTTCATCGCTCACCACGCGCAGGCCCTGCCGCTCCACGATGCTGGCGGGCGCTTCACCGCTCTCCTGCGCCTGGGCGAGCACGTCCCTGGCGATGCGGACGCTGATGCTGCCCTCGGCGAGCAGCTTGAGCAGCGCCGCGAGCTGCTCGGGCGTCACGCGGTTCCTTCCCTCCCGGAGGGGCGTGGCGAGCTCGTTCACCACCCAGGGAGCGAGCGCTCCGAACAGCGCTTCGTTCGCGCCCTCCAGGTAGGTGGCCAGGAGCGCGTCGCGCGCGAGGAGGTTCGCGTCGTTATCGCTGACGCCCTTCGCACGCAGGAGGGCGAAGGTGGCCTCCTGCTCGGGCGTGAGGGCCGGGCGGGTCGGCGCGGCTTCCACCCGGGCCTTCTCGGGCTTCTTCTCGGCCGCGGGTTTCGGCTTCCCTTCCGCGCGGGTCTCGGTGGTGTCGGCGCGCTTCGCCCAGGTGTCCTTGAGGGTGATGATGCGGTTGAACACCAGCGCGTCCTCGCGGCTGTCCACCGGATCCCTCCAGAAGTACCCCTGCCGCTCGAACTGGTAGCGGGTGCCTTCTGGAGCCCTGGTGACGCTGGGCTCCACCAGGCCGCGTGTCACGACGAGGCTGTGGGGGTTCAGGAAGTGCATGAAGTCCGTGTCGAGCGGCTGCGACTCGTCCTCGTGGCCGGGCTGCTCCGGGTCGAACTGCTGCGCCTCGGCGTCGGGCTCCGGCACGCTGAAGAGGCGATCGAACAGGCGGAACTCGGCGCTTACACCGCGCGTGGCGCTCACCCAGTGGATGACGCCGCTCGCCTTGGCCTCCTCGCCGAGCAGCGTGACGCGCAGCTCCTGGACCTCACCGTCCGCGCCCGTCACCACCTCGTCGCAGCGGATGATGCCGGCACCACGCAGTCGGACGGTGCCTCCCGGAGTGAGGCGCTTGAAGCCCTTGGGCGGGTTCGCGTTGAAGTCCTCGCGCTCGATGACGAGCTCCCGCGTGAGCGGCACCTCACGCACCGCCTCCTCGGGCGGCACGCGCTCCCCGCTGGGGAGCGGCACCAGTCCCTCGCTGTCGCGGCGCACGTCGGGCGGCCAGTAGGGGAGCCGGAGGGTGCGCTCCTCGTCGAGATTCAGGACGGTGACCTTCAGCGGGTTCGTGACGGCCATCACCCGGGGCGTGCGGACGTTCAGGTCGTCGCGGACGGCGTTCTCGAAGATGGCGATGTCCACCGTGCGGTTGGTGCGGCTCACGCTGATCTGCGACGCGAACGCGCGGATCGCCTCGGGCGTCACGCCGCGTCGACGCTGCGCGCTGATGGTCGGCATGCGCGGGTCGTCCCAGCCGCTCACCACGCCCTCGCTGACCAGGCGGCGCAGCTTGCGCTTGCTGACGACCGTGTACTCCAGGCTGCGCCGTCCGAACTCGTACTGATGAGGCGGGGTCTTGCCGGTCTCGCGCGCGGGGAACAGGTTCTCCATCAACCAGTCGTAGATGGCGCGGTTGTCCACGAACTCCAGGCTGCACATGCTGTGCGTGATGCCTTCGATCGCGTCGCTGATGGGGTGCGCGAAGTCGTACATCGGGTAGATGCACCACTTGTCCCCGGTGCGGTAGTGCGACGCGTGCAGGATGCGGTACAGGACGGGGTCGCGCAGCTTGAAGTTCGGGCTCGCGAGATCGATCTTCGCGCGCAGCGCGTGCTCGCCGGTCTTGAACTCTCCAGCGCGCATGCGGCGGAACAGGTCGAGGTTCTCCTCCACCCCGCGCTCCCGGTACGGGCTGGGGGTTCCGGGCTGATCCACGGTGCCGCGCAGGCGGGCCATCTCGTCACCGCTGACGCTCTCCACGTACGCGAGGCCCTTCTGGATGAGCGTCTCGGCGTAGCCGTACAACTGCTCGTAGTAGTCCGAGGCGTAGAACAGGCGCGAGGTGTCCCACCCGAGCCACTGCATGTCGCGGATGATGCTGTCCGCGTACTCCTGCGTCTCCCCTTCGGGGTTGGTGTCGTCCAGGCGCAGGTGGCACACGCCGCCGTAGTCCTGCGCGGTCATGAAGTCCAGGTAGCTCGCGAAGGCGTGTCCGAGGTGCGCGTAGCCGTTCGGTTCCGGAGGGAAGCGCGTGACGATGTGCGGGTGCCGCGCCGACTGGAGATCCGCGTCGATCACCTCGGTGATGAAGTTCGGTGGCAGGTGACGCGCCTCGGGGGCGGGAATCAGGTCGGCCGGCTTCTTGCTCATGTGCGCTTTCTATAAGGAGAGATGCGGGCCTTCCAAGGAAGAGAAGTCCGGCCGGGGCGCTCCGGGCAGCCAGGGAGGCGCCCCTCCTCCCACCCTCCGGAAGGGACGGGCCGGAAAATCGCCGAAAAATCCCCGTCAGGAATCCGGCGCCCGTTCCGTCCCTGCCTTCTGGACGTCCCTCTTGTGCCCGGTGCCCCGGGTCCCAGGGGTCTCACGTCATCTTGGAGGCCGCCCGCGGATGCCCTCGTGCTACCTTGACCCGCCTTCCTTCCGAACCCCACCCTGCCCAGGCGGGGGGCTCGTGCCTCCTGGCGGTGCTCCGAGGTCCTTCCGGTGTTCGACGAACTCACGGACGACGAATTGTTCACAGAGGTGCTCCGGCGCCGTGCCGCGGGAGAGGCCATCGGGCCCCCGCTCGGTGCGCTCTGTGAGCGCTGGGCCCGCCCGGCCCGCTACGTCGTGTCCAAAATCCAGGCCAGCTACGGTCGCGGCTCCCCGGCGGATGCGGACGAGCTCTACCAGGACGCGGTGGGCAAGTTCCTCGCTCGAGGGCTGGAGCAGTTCCGCGGCGTCTCCGAGCAGATGCCCGGACGCAGTGCGTCTCCCAAGACGTTCTTCCTCCGCATCGTCAAGCACGTGGCCATCGACTTCTACCGGCGGCAGCGCGAGGACCTCGCCCCGGCCGTGGCGGACCCCGAGGACGCCCCGGAGGAGTCGCCTTCCGAGGTGGCCCGGGCGGTGGACGTGGCTCGCCGACGCGAGGAGCGCACCGAGGCCCAGGAGGTCTACTGGCAGGCCTTCGCTCGCCTCCAGCGCGAGCACCCCAAGGAGGCCGGCGCGTGGGAGCTGTACCACCACCAGGACGTCGAGGATCACGAAGAATGCGCCCGTCGTCTGAGCATCAGCGTGGTCAACTCCTACAAGCGCGTCAGCCGCGCACAAGCCTATCTACGGCTCTACCTGCTCGACCTCATGAAGGAGGAAGGGCGGGAATGAGCCCGCTGCACCCGGAGGGTATCCCATGACCGAAGCACTCTCTCGCTATCAGGCCCTGAGCGCGCGGCTCGCGCGGGGAGGCGACCTCGTAGGTGATTCCCTCGAGGTGATTGGAGACGTGCTCCGGCGCGGAGAGAGGTTGGGCAGTCAGGGCGTGGAGGAGGCCCTGCGCTCCCTGGGCCGGGGAGAGGTGGAGGCGTGGTTGCGGGCGCGTTCGTCCGAGGCGCTTCAGCCCGCGCTGCTGCGAGCCGCGGAGGAGGCCGTGGAGGTGGCCCTCGGCGAGGACGCCGCGGAGGCCGAGTTGTGGCGCGGCTCCGCGCTGGAGGGTCTCTCCGCGAGGGACAGGGCCGAGTCCGCCGCCCGCGCCATGACCGCCTGGGAGAGCCTCCACGGTCCACTCGAGGGCGAGGCGGCCCGAATGCGGACGGACTTTCTCGAGGGCCTCGGGCGTCTGGACGACGCGCTCCGCCCGAGAGCCCGCTGGTTCATCCCCCTCAATCCGCAGCGCCGGGTGGAGCGCGACCTGCTCGATGAGAGCGAGCGTTCGCGAGCCTGGTGGTACGGCGAGCGCGCCGACTGTGACGATCTCCTGGCCACCCTGGGCCATCGCCCCGCGTCGCCGAGTGCCCACCTCGATGCCTGTCCCCTCTGTCGCGAGGACCTGGCTCGGAGCGGGGTAGTAGAGGCTCCCCCCAGACGCCACCTGGACGCGGACGCGCTGTGGCGCTTCGACATGGGGTTGATGTCCGAGGAGGAGAGGGAGCAGGTCGAAGCGCACACCCGGAAATGTCTCGACTGTGCGCAGGCCGTCCTGGCGCTCGAGGAGGGCGAAGCGGCCATCGAGGAGGTGCTGGAGGAGGATGAGCTGCCCGGTCCTGGGGCACGTCCCTCGCGCGCTCCCGCTCCGCTGCGTCGGCCCGGTGCGGCCCGCCACCCCGAGCACCGGGAGGTGCTGGAGGAGCGGCGCGAGTTCCGCGTGGTGCTCGTTCGCGAGCGCCAGCGGGCGAGGCTCCTGGTGCAGCCCCTCACGGGCCGGGCCGTCACGGCGGCGGTGTTCCTCACCCCCGGCAAGCCCTCGCTCAAGCCCCAGCAGGGCCCCGAAGGTCTCCAGTTCGAGCTGGGGCTCGCGGGCGGTCGCGCCGCCCACCTCACGGTGCAGGTGGGCTCCGAGGTGCTCGAGCGGGACTTCTCCTTCTGAGCCCCTGTCCTACCGGCCGAACTCCTGCAACTCACCCGACAGGGCCACTTTCACGCCCGGGGACGCCTGGTGCGCCAGGGCCCGCATCGCCCGCGCCACGGTGCGTGCCTCGATGGGGCGCCCGCTGAAGGGGCGCAGCAGCGGACCGAGGGCTCTCGAGAGGACGATGGCCGCGCGCTCGCCGGGGCGGCTCTCGGCACGCTCGCCGAGCAGGAGCGAGGGCTGGAGGATGACGAGGGATTCGAAGCCCAGGCCCCGAAGGGCCTCCTCCACCCCTCCCTTCACCCGGTTGTAGAAGATGCGCGAGTGGGGGTCCGCCCCGAGCGCCGTCACCACCAGGAAGCGCCGGGCCCCCGCGCGCCGCGCCGCCCGGGCGAAGGCGAGCACGGCGTCATGGTCCACCGCGCGGAAGGCCTCCTGGCTGCCCGCCTTCTTGATGGTGGTGCCCAGGCAGCAGAAGGCGTCATCCGCCGCGGGGAGGGACTCGTCCTCGAGTCGGGCGAAGTCCACCGTGTGCTGCACGAGCTTCGCGTGTTCCCGGGTCAGGGCACGGCGGCCGAGGGAGTAGACCCGTTGGTAGAGCGGGTCCTCCAGCAGCGCGTCGAGCAGGTGGCCTCCAACGAGTCCACTTGCTCCAGTCACCAGTGCGTTGCGTGTCTCCATGCCAGGGATGCTCAGCACATCCGCCGCGCCGGCGCCAGGGGCACCTCTAGTCCATGGCTTTCGGCTGCCTGGCGGGGCCCATCCGAGGGACGGGGGGAGACGTGGTCGGTGCCCACCTCTGGCGGAAGCCGTTCTGGAGGAAGGCCACCACGAGCTGGAGCGGGGGCGGCTGCCTGGCGACGGCCTTGCCGCACACGTCGATCTGGTCGCTCCGGGAAAGGCCGTTCCCCCGTCCGTAGCGGACGCAGGTGCGATCGTAGTCGGGGCGCTTGTCCTCGCTCGTCAGCTCCCGCTCGAAGACGCCGTACTTCATGGTGAGCTTCTTCGGGTCCATCTCGATGCGCACCGATTCATTGCCCCAGGTGCCCTCGATTCGCGTGGAAGAGCCGGTGGCCGTGACGAGGAGCTCGAGCGGGAGTTGTTTGTAGACTCCCTTCACGGTGTTGCCCTTCACCGAGAGCGTGCCGAAGAGGTTGTCCTTCCAGGTTCCGTCCGACTCCTGGATGGCGCGGTAGCCTGGGCCCTCCACCTGGGTTTCGTTGAACCAGACGTTGTTGATGCGCCCGGTGGGCACGGTTCCGCGTTGGGCGGTGCGCTCCGAGCCTTCCTCCGAGCCCTCCTTCGGACTGGGCAGCAGGTTGGTCACCGGCACCGAGGTCTCCACCGGCTCGAAGCGCACGGAGCCGATCCACGCCTTGCCCGTGCCGCTCAGCAGCAGCCCGGCCATGATGCTCCTGGCCTCGGAGGGCACGTCCAGCACCACCTCGTAGCGCTTGCATGGAGTAGTGCCCACCAGCGCGCGGGACTGCATGTTGTCGAAGGCGAGCGGCTCCTTGGCGTCCTGGCCCTCCACCCGCATCCACAGGCCCGCCCAGCCTTGGACGTCCTCGGTGCGCACGACGGCGGAGAAGCGCAGACGCTTGTCGTGGAAGGCCTTCGCGCCGAAGGACTGCATGAAGGTGCCGTAGCCGGCGGGCGTCTCGGAGAGCGAGCGCAGCCAGGCGCTGCGACCGCCCTCGCAGGGGCTCTCGGTGTCCAGGCCCGCTTCGTAGAGCTGGGGGGCGCTCTCGGTGACGAACCATCCCTCGGGCAGCTTCTGCCGGGAGTCCTGCTCGGCTGCGGCGGGCGGCCCCGCTACGAGCGCTGCTACCCACAGGAGCATCAGGCCGTACTTCATCTTCTGAGCGGTCATGTCAGAGCCTCCTCCTCACAGCGAATAGGGACCATCGGCCTCCAGGACGCCCGGAGGCAGACCCGCGTGGCCGTCGTAGCGGGGCACCTCGCCCACGCCTTGGGGGTACTGCACCATCAGCCCGCGCGCGAACGCCTGCGCGGCGCATGCCTCCTGGCTGCTCAGGTCCGGGCAGGCGACCAGCCGCAGGGGCTCCTCCGGCAGACTCTCCGGGAGCGCCAGGATGGGGAAGTCGTTCTGGGGCGGAGAGGGGTCCGCCTGCTCGGGACGGAGGAGGACGAGCGCGACCGCCGCCGCGGCCGCCAACAGCACTCCCACGGCGGCTCTCGCGGGCCGGCTCCACCGTGCGGGGCGGAGGACCTGGGGCTGGGGCTCGGGGACGGTGGCCTGTGCCACCTCTCGGAGCTGCTCCTCCAGCAGGGCCTCGCGCTGCAGCACGGCGGCGCAGGGGGCGCATTCCAGGGTGTGGGCCTCGAGGGCCGCCGCGGCCTCCGGCTCCATTTCCCCGAGGACGTACAGCTCGGCTTCGGCCGGGTGGATGTGGCGCTGGTTCATGGTGCTGCTTCCTCCTCGAGGGCGCTCCGCAGCTTCTTGCGGACCTCGCATAGAATCTGCCGGACGCGCTGAACGGATAAACCGACGCGCGCGGCCACTTCAGCATGCGGCAGCTCCTGGCCGTCGCACGCCAGCAGGAAGATGCGTCGGGCGCTCGTCGAGCACTGGCTCAGCGTCGCCTGGGCCCGGGAAAGCTGCTCCTCCGACAGCAGGCGTCGCTCGGCGGAGGCGGAGGGGTCCACCGGGTGGTGGGCCTCGGGCAGCTCCTCCACCGAGCCTGCCAGGGCTTCCCGGCGCTGGCGGCGGGCCTCGTCGGCGGCCAGATACGCCGCCTGGGTGATCGCCAGGCTGGGCAGCCGCAGCTCCCGCAGCAGCCCCTTCTGTTGCTGCTGGACGAGGCGGGCCCACGTCTCCTGGGCCAGCTCATGTGCCCTGTCCACCCGGACGCCCCGGGCGAGCAGAGAGACCACGACGCGGTGGTGGTAGCGGGCGATCAGCGCATCCCAGGCGGTACGATCCCCCTCCAGGGCGCGTTGGGCCAGCTCGGCCTCGTCCTCGCGCCCGCCTCCCCGGCTCCGCGCGCTCTCCTCCTCTTGTCGCACCGCGATTCGTAGTGGTTGCACCAAGGCCGCACCCATCGTGTCTTCCCGAGCTTCGGTGGAGCCGGCGAGTTCTCGCCGTTCCCAGATGCCAGGAGAACGTCCGGTGCCGTCGGGCATATCGGCGCGGGGAGGGGGCTCAGTTGATGGCGGGGCTCTGCCCCGAGGCCCACTTCATCTTCGACAGCTTCACCACCCCCTGGCAGCGGGCGCACACCTGGCCCCTGTCGTCATACAGGCGGGCGGAAGCGAAGAGGGTGGAGGTGCCGGCCGAGTCGATGGTGGCCTCGGCGCGCAGCGAGCTGCCCTGAGCGGGCCGCTCGAAGCTCATGGAGAGCTGTACGGTGGCGACGCGGCGGGTGGGGTCCAACAGTGCGGGGGAGCAGCCGATGACGATGTCGAAGATGGCGGCCATCACGCCGCCATTGATGGCCGAGGTGCCCAGTCCGCCCTGGTGCTCGGGTCGCACCTCGGGGAGGGTGACGACCACCTTCTCTCCCTGGGGAAAGGCCACCCGCAGGCCCAGGTACTTCATCGACCGACTCGCGTTGAACTGCTCGGCGAAGCGGTCGAGCTGCTCCTGGGTCGGTCGGGGCGGGGTGTCGGACATGGTTGCTCCTACGGATACACCGTTCTTTCCTGGCTTGCTTCCCCGGTCGGCAGGGGGGAGGGGAGAGACCGGCATGAAAGGGGCCGGGGTCGGGTGCCCTGCGTTCGAGGAGGCTCCCTGAGAGGATGGCCGGGAGCTTCCCTCCGTGCAACATCCTTCCGAATACCGGGAAAGGCGTTAGAAGCAGACCGTGCACGACGTCGAACAAGCCCTCCTCGAAGATCTCAATCCGCCCCAGAAGGAGGCCGTCCTCCATGGGGATGGTCCGCTCCTCGTGCTCTCCGGCGCGGGCAGCGGCAAGACGCGCGTCATCACTCGCCGGGTGGCGCACCTGGTGCAGGTGCGCGGGGTGCCGCCCTGGCGCATCCTCGCCGTCACCTTCACCAACAAGGCCGCGCGGGAGATGCGGGAGCGGCTCGTGCAACTGCTCGGTTTGCAGGCCCACGAGCTGGTGGTGAGCACCTTCCACTCCTCGGCGTCGATGATCCTCCGCCGCATCCTCCGGGACGAGTCGGTGGCGTCGCTGGTGGGACTCACCCCCTCGTTCGTCATCTACGACGATGGGGATCAGCTCCAGCTCGTCAAGCGGGCCATGCGGGAGCTGCGGGTGGATCCCATCATGCAGCCGCGCGAAATCCTCCACCGGATCGATCAGGAGAAGAACGCCGCTCGCCTCCCGGACGACATGGTGGTGGACGTGGAGGACTTGAAGGGGGGCGTGGTTCAGAAGGTGTACCGCGCCTACCAGCGGTTGTTGCGCGCGGCGAACGCGGTGGACTTTGGAGACCTGCTGCTCCTCCTGGTGGCGATCTTCCGCCGGAGGGAGGACGTGCGGGAGCAGTACCGGCGACGCTTCCTGCACATCCTGGTGGACGAGTTCCAGGACACCAACCCGGTGCAGTACGAGCTGCTGAAGCTGCTGGCTCCGCCGCGGCTCTCTCCCAACCTGGTGGTGGTGGGCGACGACGACCAGTCCATCTACCGCTGGCGTGGGGCGAGCGTGGACAACATCCTCGGCTTCCCCGACGCGTACGCGGGGGCGAAGGTGGTGAAGCTGGAGCAGAACTACCGCTCGGTGCAGAACGTGCTGGAGGCGGCTCACGCGGTCATCGCGCGCAACACGCGGCGCATGCCCAAGAAGCTGTGGAGCGACCGGGAGCGGGGCGAGAACCTCTCGCTGATGCTCAACCGGGACGAGCGGGCCGAGGCACAGGATGTGGCTCGCCGCATCCACGAGCTGCAGCGCGAGGGCTTCATCAAATACGCGGGAATGGCCGTCTTCTACCGCACCAACGCGCAGAGCCGCGTGCTGGAGGAGTCGCTGCGGCTGGCGCGCGTGCCGTACACGCTGGTGAGCGGGCGCAGCTTCTACGACCGGGCCGAGGTGCGGGACGCGGCGGCCTACCTGCGCCTGATGGCCAACCCCCGCTCGGACGCGGATCTGCTGCGCATCATCAACACGCCGGCGCGCGGCATCGGCGACACCACCGTGGAGCGGCTGGTGGACTGGGCCAACCAGGCGGAGGTGAGTCTGTACGAGGCCACCTCGGCGCCCGAGCGCATCAAGGGGCTGAACACGACGGCGGTGCGCCGGTTGACCAACTTCCACGCGCTGGTGTCCTCGCTGCACGCCTTTTCCCAGGAGGCGCCGGACGCGGCCAGCTCCGTGGACAAGATGCTGATGGATACGGGGCTGGTGGAGGCGCTCGTCACCGAGGGCAGCGACGAGTCCCAGTCGCGCGCGGAGAACCTTCGCGAGTTCCTGGGCGCGGCGCAGGAGTTCGATCTGAACCGGGCGGCGGCGGCGGTGGCGGCTGCCACGGCGGCGGAGGAGTCAGCGGGTTCGCGCGCCGTCCCAGAGGAGGAGGAGGGTTTGGACTCGGCGCCGCTCACCGCGGACGTGCCCGCGCTGGAGGCCTTCCTGGAGCAGATCAGCCTGGTGGGCGACGCGGACGCCGAGGTGGGGGAGGGCCGGGTGGCGTTGATGACGCTGCACGCGGCGAAGGGGCTGGAGTTCGACGCGGTGTTCATCACCGGGATGGAGGAGGGCGTCTTCCCGCATGCGCGCTCGCTGGCGGCGGAGGATCCGGACGGCGAGGAGATGGCCGAGGAGCGGCGGCTCTGCTACGTGGGCTTCACCCGCGCGCGCAAGCGGCTCTTCGTGAGCCTGGCTCAGTGCCGCTCGCTGTTTGGCGAGCTGCGTTACAACCCGCCCTCTCGTTTCCTGCGGGAGGTGCCGCAGGGTCTCTTCGGCTTCGAGGAGGAGTCGCAGGCCCCGGCCCCTCGAGGGATGGCGGCGGCCCCGCGTTCGCGGAGCTGGGAGGGCGAGGACGACGGGCCGCGCATCGACCGCTCCTACTCACAGGCGCCGGACATGGATGGGGTGGGGGGTGACGTGCGCGGCATGCGGGTGCGTCACGAGCAGTTCGGCATGGGGAAGATCATCGCGGTGGACGGCATGGGCGCCAACGCGAAGGTGACGGTGGATTTCGGGAGGAACGTGGGCCTCAAGCGCGTCATCGCCCGCTTCCTGCTGCCGGGATGAGGCGCCGGGGGGTCCTCCGTGCTCAGCGCCGGGGGGCCCTCAGCCTCCAGGAGAGCACCCGTCCGTCGAGGCCCAGCACGAAGAGTTGATCTCCCACGACCACGGGCGTCGTGACGAGGGGGGTATCCAGGCGCAGCGAGAAGGCCGGAGGCCCCTGTGGGCGCTGGAGCGCGAGCAGCCACCCCTGGCTGCCGCGGGTGGGGACGAGGAGCCAGTCCTGGAACCCGGCGGCCTGGGCCACCATGGGAGCGGGCAGGGGCAGGCGGGAGACCTCCTGACCGTTCTCGGGGGCGAGCACCAGCAGGAGGTTGGGCTCGGCGCCCACCCAGAGGTGTCCCTGGGCGAAGCCTGGCGGGCTGGTGAGGGCGAGGGCCACCTTCCGCCGCCAGCGGAGCTGCCCATTGGTGAGGCTGAGCGCCAGCATCTGCCCCGTCGCGGTGGAGGCGTACAGGGTGTCCTCGTGGATCGTCATTCCCAGCACCCGCTCCTCCGCCTGTTGCCAGCGCACGCGGCCGTTCTCGGGAGAGAGGGCGAGCACCCCCACCTCATCGAGCGCCAGCAGCAGCAGGTCGTCGGTGAGGAGCGGGGTGGGGTGGGGCCGGACGCTATCGGGTCGGGGGCCACCCGGAGGGGGTCTCCGCCAGCGTACCTCTCCCGTGTCCACCGCGTGGGCGAGCGCCGTGCCATCGGGGCCCACCACGTAGACGGTGGCTTCGTCCGAGACGAGCGGGGTGAGCACCGGTGGCTGCCCGGTGAGCCGCCAGCGCTCCGAGCCATCCTCGAGGGCGAGGCTGACGAGGACCCCGCCAACCGTTCCCACAAGGACACCGTCGCCGGACACCGCGGGGCGGGCGGCCACCTCCCGACCGAGCTCCACGCGCCATACCGGCTCCCCGGTGTGCGCCAGACGAAATACCCGGCCGGCCTCGTTGGCCACCAGCACCCCCTCCTCCACGGGCACCAGGGCCGCCCGAGAGGGGGCATCGGTCGAGAAGGCCCACAGCTTGTCGGCGGGCTCCTGGCAGGCGCCCATCAGCGCCGCTAGAAGGAGCGGGAAGACGAGGCGCTGACAGAGCGGCGGCAACATGGTTGAGAGTGGATTTTCCGCCTCCTAGGATGGTTGGCAAGGAAGGAACCCTGAATGGCTTCGATTCGTGACGACGAGCTCCCCAGCTCGACTGGCATCCCTTCATCCGCCCGCCGGGCCGATGATGATCTTTCTCCCCCCCCGAGCACCGTCCCCGTCACCGAGGAGCTGCTCCTCGCGCTGCCCAAGACGGACCTGCACTGCCACCTCGATGGCTCCATGCGGCTGAAGACGATCCTCGAGCTGGCCGAGCAGCAGAAGGTGAAGCTGCCCGCGGACAACGAGGACAGCCTGGCCCGGGCCATCCACATGGGCGAGGTGTGCGAGAGCCTCGAGGACTACCTGGTGGCCTTCGACGTCACCCTCTCGGTGCTGCAGACGGCCGAGTCCCTCTACCGCGCGGCCTACGAGCTGGCGGTGGACGCGGCCCGGGAGAACGTGCGCTACCTGGAGGTGCGCTACTCGCCCGCCCTGCACCTGCAGCGGGGCCTGAGGATGACCACCGTCATCGACTCCGTGCTCGAGG
>QKJM01000305.1 GCA_003249315.1 Archangium sp. | reverse complement strand
TGGCTTCTACATAACTGGGACCATGAGCTTGTAATGCAGTAGGTTTGTATTCCGGCCATGGTGACCACGGCTATGGATGGGGGAGAGCGGAACGAGTCGTTTGACACCTTTGTTGGGCTCACCTGGCCAGGTCGAGGATGCATATCCCTGGTGCGTGTCTTTGTGATTCCACGCACTTCTCCTCCGGGCTACAGGTGCCGGCCACTCCCGGGCCACAGCGCTGGAGGCAGCGTTCGGCCGCGCAGGCGAAACCCTCCGGGCAAGGGGGGGCCTGCTCGCCGCACGGGCGTACGCACCGCATTCTCACTTCCCGCTCGTGCTTCGCGGGAAGGGCCACACTGCACTCCTGCTCCTCGGGGCAAGGCTCCTGCTGGCAGTCCATTCCGAGCACCCGCGCGCAGATGGATGCCCCGTGCTTCAGGCGCACGCACCGCTGCCCATCGGGGCAGGACTGCCCCTCGCAGGAGGGCAGGCACGCAGGACCCTCCACATCCTCGGTACCGCAGAAGAATCCCTCGGGACAGCTCCGCGGCTCCTGGGGTTGGCAGGGACGACCGCACCAGCCGGAGGCACACACCAGTCCCGGTTCGCACCCCGACTCCTGCTGGTTTGACAACTTCCAGCATCGTTCCCCCTGTTTCGCTCTTCCTTCGATTCCGCAGAGGCGCACCACATGAGGGCCCACCTCCAGCGAGCGGCAGGTGAACCCCGCATCGCACTCCTTGTCCGTCACGCACTCGCTCGCTGTACAGTAGGGCTTCACCAGAGGCACACCCTGCAGGCAGATGAGCGGAGCGACACATTCCTCATCTCCCTGGCAGGGCCGCAGGAAGGTGAGCCGCTGGCGCTGCTCCTCGAGTGGAACCCAAGGGACAAGCCTGCTGCTGCCCCCGTTGCTCACCTCCGGCTTCCCGAGCCCACCTGCCATCAGCCAACCGATGGAGGCCCATACCAGCGGCATTGGCAGCAGCAGACCCAGAAGGAGGACGAGCAGCGAGCGCCACTTCTTCATCTTCGGGCCTCCTCGCATGCATCCATGCACTTGTCGTAGCCATCTTCACCGCAGGCCTCCATGACGTCGTCCGGGTGGCAACTGTCCTTGCGCAGTCCCTCGATGGTGTCCTTGAACGAGGCTTGATCGATGGTGCCTCCCCTCCCGAATGCGTGGGGGCAGCCTGTTGTGAGCAGCAGGAGCCACATTCCCGCCACTGAGAACACACGACTCATGGTCATTGCCTCCTGGGTAGAGGGGGGGTGCTTCCGAAGGGCAGGAGTCTACATTGGCCGAGGACTCTGGAGAGTCCTTTGTCACATCCTCCCTGGAGGGTAGGGAGTGGCAGGATGTACCATGTAGCTCCTGGCGTAGGGAGCAGGTTTGGTGCAGAGGGGGGTGTCAGGCCTCGGGAACGCGGAGAGGCCAGCGAGGAGCACACGTGGACGCGAAGAAGGAGTGCGAGGAGGGTTGGGAGGAGCCCGAGGTGTTGGGGCCGTATCAGCTCCAGGAGCAGGTGCCGCAGACCGGGTTCAGCCAGGGGGAACTCTACCGGGCCAGGCACGAGACGAGCGGAGCGACGGCCCTGGTGCTCAGGCCCGCGACCGACGACGGAGAGCCGCCACTGCCGGATTGGCGGGTCCGCTGCGTGTCCTCGGCCTCTCCTGGCTACCTTGCCCTGGAGGTGGAGGAATCACCCTGGTCCGTGGCCCCCGACAAGCACTCCGTGGAGGCGCTGGTGTTCATGTTCGAGGGTGTGCGCGACGGAGTGAGGCGCATGGCCCGCGCCTTTCCCTCCCCCAGCGCGCGCCGCTTTCCGTGGCGACCGGGGCTGGCGTTGGTGGGCGCCGCCGCGGTGTGCATCCTGGCCTTCGCCCTGATGTCTCCGACCCCTGTGCCCCAGTCGCCAGGGGTTCCGGACGAACCCGTGGCGAGCGCTGAGCCCGCGCCCATGAGCCACGAGGTCCCAACGGACACCCTGATACCCCTCACAGGTGATTCGACGCTCATGGGCATCTCTGACGCAGCGCCATCCGTTTTTGCTCGCTCCGTGCCAGACAAGCCCTACAAAGGGCAGAGGCGCCCTCCCTGCAAGCCGCGGATCGAGGTGGAGATCAAAGGAGGCTGCTGGTTTCCTCACGAATTGAAGGCGCCGTGCCCGGAGCCACTCTACGAGTACCAGGGGGGGTGCTACATGGTGTCTATGAAACACCAGCCGCTGCCCCTGTCGCTCGGTCAGTAGATGAACACCCTCAGCGCCTAAACCTCAGTCAAAGAGTGTGACCGGGATTCGAAGGCATCAAGGAGCTCCTGTACGGTCGTCCGAGGCTCATTGCGAGACACAATCCCAATGTCGGAGTAGGTTGGTCAAGGCACTAGACAAGATTGCAAATGAGATATGTACCGTCGGCTCACCCCTTCATCAACTCCTTACGAAGAGGCGCTAGCCCCGAGTCACAGGCCACAAATTTCCAGATACTTCAGGCTTCGTGATGACATGAGCATCCCAGGACGTTGGGTCCTGGGCAGCCCCTTCAACCAGCAGGGACAGGAGATAGACTCCTGGCAATTCAGCAAGGGGCAGCGCGTGGAGTTGGAGGGCGTGCCCCGCTTTTCCATGGCACATGCTGGGCGACCGATAGACTTCAGCCAGACGGGCTTGGGAGTCCTCGTGGTCCATGACCGTGTCGTCTCCGCCTTTGAGCGCCTGGGAATCCAGGAGGTGCAGTTCCTCCCAGCCCAGGTGGAGGGGCAGTCGGAGCCCTGGTTCATCCTCAATATTCTTCGAATCATCCGCTGCATCGACGATGCCCGGTGCGAGTACGTCGAGTATTGGGAACCCGAGGATGAGATGCCGGACAAGATGGGCCAGTACAGCAATGTTCGCGGGCTGAAGGTGGATCCGGCGAGGATAGAAGACGCGCACATCTTTCGTACATGGGGATGGCATATGGCCATCATCGTCTCCGAGCAGCTCAAACAGGCGCTGGAGCAGGAGGGCGTCTCAGGCGTGAAGTACATCGAGGCCTGAAATGGGTTCACACTTCGTCAGCGCCCAAGGAGCTGTCCAACTCGCTCCGCGGCCTCCACGTACCCCACCACGCCAAAGAGGAGCAGGGTGGCCACCAGCAGAGCGTTGGTCACCCATCCGTTGCGGAAGCGCTCGCCCACCCACTCGCGGCGGTTGTTCATCAACAGCAGCGTGAGCGCCAGCAGCGGCATGAACAGCGAGCCCAGCACCGCGTAGGCCAACTGCGCCTGCTTCACCGACACCCACAGCATGGGCAGCGGCACCACCGCCAGGGCCACCAGGTACAGCCGGTAGGCACGGCTCCTCCGCATCTCCGCCCCCGAGGGCTCCCGCTCTCCCTTCCCGCGCTGCAACCGCAGGAAGTCCGCGAACAGGTACGGCA
>QKJM01000276.1 GCA_003249315.1 Archangium sp. | reverse complement strand
CCAGCGCCGCCTCCGCCTTCCGAGAGCCCACCTTCCTGGAGAGCTACACCGGGCTGCGCATTCCCTTGCCGGGCGTCAACGGCGCCAGCGCGCTCACCATGGGCAACCGGGCGCTGAGACCGGAGCGGCTGCTGGCCTACGAGCTGGGCTACCGCGGCGAGGCACCCGTGCTGGGCATGGACTGGGACGTGACGCTCTACCAGAACAGGGTGAGGGATTTGATCGGCCTCTCCGCGGTGCAGCGGCTGCCGGCGGACGAGTCCTGGGACGAGGCCTCGGGGACGTACCTGCTGGGCCGCTCCCTCTTCCAGAACGAGGCGGCCGTCTACATGGCGCGCGGCGCCGAGGCGGGCGCGACGCTGGCCCTGGTGGACGGCCTGGGCATCAAGGTGAGCGCGGCCTTCCAGCAGGTGACGGCCGAAGGCGAGGACGTGTGCGGCCCCTGCAGCCAGGCGCCCCAGCTCAAGCTCTTCGGAAGTCTCAGCTACCGCACCCGAGCGAACCTGGAGTTCAGCGTGGACGCGGCGTGGACCTCCGCCTCCACCTGGGTGGAGCGCGAGCCCGCCGCGAGCGATCCCACCCGCATCGAGCCCCTCGCCAACCCGCTGCCCGCCTACACCATCATCAACGCCCGCGTGGGCTACGAGCCGGTGAAGGACAGGGTGGCGGTGGCGCTGGTCGGCTCCAACCTGGGCAGCGCGCACGCCCAGCACCCCTTCGGCAACCGCATCGAGCGCCGCGTGCTCGCCATCCTGACCCTGACGCCATGAGCTCCCCGTTCCCGAAGATGCTGGCGGGCCTCGCTCTCGCCGCCACGCTCGCCACCGGCTGCGAGCCTCCACCCGTGGTGCCCACCGCGGATCGCCGACAGAACCAGCAGCTCTCCCGCATCGAGGGGCAGGTGGTGGTACAGAGCCGGGCCCGCGGCAACGCCATCGTCCTGCTCTACGAGGCCGGGAGCCTCCCCCCTCCGCAGGGCGCCGGTCGGCCGATCTCCTTCACCATCATCCCCGCGCAACAGCTCTTCGGAGCGGCGCTGGAGGACCCGAGCGCCGCCGGCCCCTTCACCGCGCCCTTCGCCTTCAGCCTGGTGCCCCCGGGGCGCTACGTGCTGCGCGGCTTCATCGACGTGGACACCTGCCGTAGCGGCGCGCAGCCCTGCCACGGCCCGGACTTCATCCCCTGGTACGGCGTCACCGCCGAGCCCAATGCCGGAGACGTGGGGGGCGCCGCGGTGGATGCCCTCACCCTGGCCCCGCGCGTAGTGGAGGTAGGCCCCGACGCGGAGGGGACCCTCCAGGCCGTCACGGGAGTCACCGTCAGCTTCAGCGACTCGGCCACCGTGCCGGAGCGGCCCGCCTTCGAGGTGGTGGGCAGCAACCAGTTGGAGCCCTCCGCGGGCCCCCTGAATCTGGAGCTGCGACCCCTCTCCTTGCGTGAAGGCGTGGTGGACGTGAGGCCTCCCGCCTTCCTCCTCCGTTACGTGGACGAGAACGGGGACGGGGTGCCCGATGACGCCAACGGAGACGGACAGCCGGAGTTCTGGCCCCGCGTGGTGGTGCGCAAGCTGGCCGACACCCCCGACCTGGCCGATGAGAACGACCTGGACCGCAATGGCATCCTCGACGACGTGGGCGTGGACTACCTCCACTCCGATGGCTCGAGCGATGGCCTTCCGGACCTGGTGGTGCTCGCCGCGTCACTGGTACCGGATCCGGCGGCCATGGACGCCCTCCGCAACCCCGACGGCTCGCCTCGCATGGAGCCCGTCCCCGTCTCCAAGCTGGATGTGCGGATCCTCCCCCTGGCCCTCGATGCCCGGGAACCGCATCAGCCCGTACCCCTCCAGTCACTGCCCAGCGGCCGCTACTCCCTCACCCTCGTCCAGTTCACTGGCCAGACCTGGCGCCTTCCCAACGAGCTGTCTCCCACCCTGGCACCCGCCCTCGGCCTGCCTTCCGTGGAGAGCCAGTCCTTCCTCCTCCAGGTACCGTGAATCCCTCCTCCTGCTCCCGCCTTGCGGGAAAACCACATTTCCACGAATTGCCAAGCTTTGACTTCGAGCCTTCCATCGGACAACATCCAGAGGCCATCTGGATTCGCGCGGAGGGGGGATAGTGCAGGGAGATTCTCCAATGAAGCCGGCTTCGGCCAGGTCCGACGGGACGACCAACTCGCCTCAGTCGTCGACTTCCTCCGAGTCGACGCCGAAGCCAGCAGCGGCACCGCCCGCTCCCGAGCCAGCGCGTCCGTTCTCGGGGTTGAATCCGGAGATAGCCAGGGCCTTCGCCTCGGTAAGGACGGACCCCTCCAAGCCGCTCGCGCCGGCGCCCTCCCCTGGCGGGACGGGAGATGGGACGACGAGGGCCTTCGCGAAGCAGACGCCCGGAGCGCCGGTGCAGCGGGTGCTGCTGGTGGATGACAGCCGCTCCATCCGCACGCTGTTGAAAATCTATCTGATGGCGCGCGCGTTCGAGTACATCGAGGCGCCATCGGCGGAGGAGGGGCTGGAGCTCCTTCAGACCGAGCAGGTGGACCTCATCCTCACGGACTTCCACATGGATGGGATGAACGGGGCGGACTTCGCGGCGCAGGTGAGAGCGAACGGCGACCCGAGGGTGAACAAGATTCCCATCCTGATGATGACGGGCGACGCGAACGCGGCCGAGGTGCGCAACAAGGGCCAGAAGGCGGGCATCAACGCCTTCGTGCGCAAGCCGGTGAGCTGCGCCCAGTTGATGACGCTGGTGGACACCATCCTCCCGCCGCCGAAGAAGAGCTGAGGTATCAAGGCTCCCGAGCTGAACCCGTGTATGCCCCCTCTCCCTCTGGGAGAGGGCTGGGGTGAGGGATTGCCGCGAGCCGTGCCCGCCGCTTGCGAGCGGCCTCGACGAGACGAACAGCGAAGAGCAGGACCAGCACCGCACCGTAGAGCAGGGGCTCGGTCAAATCCTTCTTCACCCGCCAGAGGAAGTGCAGCGCCCCGAGCGAGGCGGCCACGTAGGCCAGCCGGTGAAGCCGCTGCCATGCGGGGAAGCCGAGGCGACGCACCATGCGCTGGGTGCTGGTGACGGCCAGAGGCACCAGCAACACCAGGGCGAGGAAGCCCACGGTGATGAAGGGCCGCTTCGCGATGTCCTCGAGGAGGGCCTCGAGCGCCAGGGACTGATCCACCGCGACATAGGTGAGGAAGTGCAGCACGGCGTAGGAGAAGCCCAGGAGGCCCAGCAGCTTGCGCAGGCGCATGGGCCAGGTCCATCGGGCCACCACCTTGAGCGGGGTGCACGAGAGCGAGGCCACCAGGAGGATGAGGGCGAGCAGCCCCGTCTGGTTGAGCACGCGCTCGACGGGGTTGGCGCCGAGGGTGCCGCGGAGGCCCTCCAGGGTGAGGAGGGCGAACGGGGCGAGGCC
>QKJM01000141.1 GCA_003249315.1 Archangium sp. | reverse complement strand
CATCGGGGTGGGCGCGGGCGGAGTTTCACAAGTTCCCGCATATTCCCGGTGCAACGGGCGCGGATTGAGGTTTGATGCGGCCGTGATCGGACAAGGAACAGTTCGCGTGTCCCCTCGAAACCATCGAGCCTCTCTCGCCCTGACCCTTCTCACCCTCGTGCTCCTCCTTCCGGGAGTCACCCGGGCCCAGCAGTACGGCGTGGACGCACCGGTGCTGGAGCCGGAGCCCACCTCGCTGCGCACGGAGCCCCAGGCGCCACTCACGGAAGACGGGGAGCTGCCGCCCGAGTCCCGACCGGCCGCGAGCACCAACAGGGGGGAGGGGGTGCTGCTCGACGGCAGGGTGCGCTATGGCGCCTTCCTGTCGGGACCGGGCAGCCTGCCCTTCATCCTGCACCACTCGATCCTCGCCGGGCTGGGAGGGCTGGCCACCCAGGGGATCGCCAAGGGCTTCAGCATCGAGCGCAGCTCGCGCGAGGCGATGCTGGCGGGCACGCTGATCGGCGCGGGGCTGGGCTTCGGTGCGTCGGCGTGGTGGCAGTTCAACAACTGGGTGGACAAGCCGATGGCGTACTTTGGTATCGGCAACTCGGTGATGGGAGGCATGTTCATGGGGGGCTTCATGAGCATGCTCTCGAGGGATCCGACCCTGCTGAGCTGGGCTGCCCTGGTGGGGGCCGAGGCGGGCGCGTGGCTGACGGCGACGGTGGGCGGCGGGCAGATGCCGCTGGAGGACGGTCTGCTGGTGGCCTCGGGCGGCGGGTGGGGCCTGGCCTACGCCGCGCTGCTGATGGCGATCATCCACTTCTCGGGCACGAAGTTCTCCGGGAAGACCTGGACGGAAACGCTGCTGATGGCACCGGGCATCGGTGCCACGGCGCTCGCGCTGGCGACGATGAAATACCACCCCAGTCCCTCGCAGATTCTACGGGCCGATGCGTTCGGCGCGGGCGTGGGGGCGGTGGTGCTGGTGCTGTCGGCGCTGGTGCTCGGTGGCTTCGATCAGCCCACGCCGTACGTGCTGGCCTTTCTCGGCTCGGCGGGCGCCATCACCACGGTGAGCCTGCTCTGGGAGGAGGCGGCCGAGGGTCCCCGCCTGACCTCGGGCAGCTCCAGCAAGCCGTACCGCTGTGTCTGGTGGTAGGCCGCCGGGCGGGCGGACGAGGGAGTGGCATGGCGGGAGGGCAGGCACATCTCCACCTTGGTGGATATGGCGCGAGTCCTTCCGTTCTCAGCATTGCTCCCGTTGCTCGAACCCCAACTGACGGCCGATGAGGAAGAGGTTCCCCTCAACGCCCCACCGCGCTCCGCGTACATCCGACCGCTGCTGGACCGGATGGATCCCACGGCGGAGCTGGGGCGGTTGAGAGCGGCCGGAGCCGTCCTTCGCGATACCCGGCCGGCTCTGTACCTCGTGGAGGTGTACAGCCCCGTGGGGCGACTCGGGGGGCCTCCGGTCCGCTTCCTGCTGTGCGCGCTGGCACCCGAGGCCGCCGAGCCGTTGGAGCATGATCCCTACCGGCCTCGCTCGGCGCAGGTGGAGCCGACCCTCACCCTGGCGGCGGACGACCACGGGGTGCTGCGCGGGTTGCTGGCGGAGGCGGCCGAGCGGAGCAGCGCGGTGTGGCAGGGGACCTTCGAGGGGGCGCCAGTCTCGCTGCGGCGGATAGAGCCCTCGCCGCTGGCGCGGAGGCTCCAGGCGGCACTGGACGAGGCCCCTCTACGGCCCCTGGCCGAGCTGGACGAGCAGCGTCCGAGCCTGGCGGCGGTGGTGCCACTGTCGGATCCGGGGCTGCACCTGGAGCCGGTGCATCGGGCGATCTCCGGGCTGGAGACCTTCGACGAGGAAACCTTCCTGACGCTGGTGACGGCGTACGCGCGCGTCCATGACCTGGAGGAACCCCTCACCACGGTGAAGGGGAGGGCGGTGGCGCACGAGCGGCTGGCCACGCTGGTGAGGGGGCAGCACGCGGTGCTGTTGGTGCTACCTGGAGGGCGAGGGAAGATCCTGCGCTTTCGGCAGGGGTTGGATCTGGCGCACCTGAAGGGAGCGCCGCGCAGCCCGACGCTGCGGAGCCTGGATCTGGCGCTGCTCAACGCGCTGGTGCTGCGCACGGTGCTGGGCATCAAGGATCCCGAGGCGCCGGCCCACCCGAACGTGTTCGCGGTGGGACATGTGGAGGAGCTGGTGCGCGGAGTGGAGAGCGGCGTGTACCAGGCGGGCTTCGCGCTCAACCCGCCGCCGCTGTGGGAGGTGCGGGCGGTGATGGAGGCGGCTCAGACGCTACCGTCGAAGACGCTGCGCGTGGAGCCGGCGCCTCCCACGGGACTGCTGTTCCTGGATCCGGAGGCGTAGGTAGGAGTCATCCCGGCAAGTGTCCACCAGGCTACAGAGTCGCGGAATTCACATTTTGAGCTGTAACCATCGGCCGCGTTTTCCTTAATGGGGAGCGGATAGCCAGGAGGTTGAGAAAACCTCTCTTCCCATGGGCTGAAGGAGACCCGGCATGGTTGCACGCACCCTGGTGCAGGTGGACTTCGATCTGTTTCGATTCGAGGTCCAGGGACTCACGGAGAATCTGCGCGTCATCCGCTTCTCGGGCCACGAGGCCATGTCGAAGCTATTCGAGTTCAAGATCGAGCTGGCCTGTGAGGATCCGGCGGTCGATTTCGGGGACGTCGTCGGCAAGACAGCGCTGCTCTCTGTGCGAGGGGACGGGATGCCGCGGTTCTTCAACGGGATCGTCTGCGCCTTCGAGCAGATCGACGAGCTACCGCGCTATGCCCTCTACCAGGTGACGCTCGTCCCGGTGTTCTGGAGGCTGGGGCTCCGCCATGACTGCCGCATCTTCCAGGGGCTGACCACCGAGGAGATCATCCGGAAGGTCTTCGCAACCGCGGAGATTCCAGCACAGGAGTATCGTTTCAACCTGGCCAGCAATTACGAGCCGAGGGACTACTGCGTGCAGTACCGCGAGTCGGACTGGGCCTTCGTCAGCCGGCTTTTGGAAGAGGACGGAATTTTCTATTACTTCGAGCACGAAGAGGACAAGCACGTGCTGGTGATGGGGGATGGGGTCCATGCCTGCAAGCCCGTTCCTGGAGGAGACGTGCTGCCCTTCCTGCGTCTGAGCGGGCTGGTTCCGGTGGAGGATCACATCCACCGCTTCCGCTTCACCGCGGAGATCCAGCCGGGGCGGGTGAGCCTGAGGGACTTCAACTTCAAGAAGCCGGCGCTGCCAATGGAGGCGCAGGACAAGTCCGAGCTGGATGTGGATCTCGAGGTGTACGACTACCCGGGCGAGTACCAGGATCCGGGACGGGGCTCGTCCGCGAAGGGGAAGACGCTGGCGAAGCTGCGGCTGCAGGCGCACCAGATGGCGAGGAGGACGGGCTTCGGGGAGAGCGACTGCGA
>QKJM01000485.1 GCA_003249315.1 Archangium sp. | reverse complement strand
GCTCAGGGGCCGTGATATCCACGCCGGCCAGCCAGCCCCGGGTGCTGTCGAGGAAGTCGGTGCCAGTCATACTCTCCAGGCCGCGGCCAGGAGTGACGTTGCTCCACGTGGCGCCGCCATTGTTCGTCCAGAGCAACTCGGCGCCTGTGCGCACCCAGCCCTCGTTGGCGTCGAGCTGGTGCATCTCACGAATCAACTGGCGACCGTCGCGGATCTCCTGGGCGCGAGCCGGACCGGTGAACATGGCCAACATCGTCATCGCCAGCGGCAACAGCCTCCGGACCGTGATGCCCACGGCAGGGAGGGGCGACCCATTTCCAACTGTCTCGTGCATTCGTTGCTCTCCTTGATGAAGCCGGACCCATGGTGCGGGGCTTTATCTCGGATTTTCAAGAATCAATATTATTGGAAATGGTCTTGAGTTACCGTTTTATTCAAGGATTACACGAAGGCTGCAGCATGCCACGGTGCCAGGTGGAGTTGCTGCGCACCACCTCGAAGCCTGTGCGTCGATAGAGCTCCAGGGCCCGTTCGTTCCTGGCCGCTACTTCCAGGGATATCCGCCCGGCACCTCGCTTCGAGAGGAGGCATAGCCCCTCGGCGAGGAGCCTGGGTCCCAGTCCGGTCCCCCTGACCTCTGGGTGTCGGCAGAGCATCTGGATGCGCCCCGTTCCATCGGCATCCAGCTCCACGCGGACGAAGCCGACGACCCGCTCTCCCAGGAGCGCGACCCGTGGAGGTATCGGGCGCGAGCGTATCCGAGGGGCGAAGTCGGACAGCGGCGGCACGTTCGCGCCCGGAACCGTGGCGAAGGCGCGTACCGTGGTCTCGTGTAGTGAGGGAATCCACTCCGGCTCGAGATCCGCCATGCGCAGGCCAGGAGGGAGTTCCGGCAACTCGGGAGGGGGCGCGGGGGGGCGCTCCATGTCATGTATCCAGAAAGCCTCGGTGAAGCCGGTGCGCAGGAGGAGCTCCTTGGAGAAGAATCCCTGCTCGGGTCCTGACACATGGAGGTTCGCCCTCGGGCCGTGACGCGCTTTCGCCAGACCCCAGGCGAGCGCGGCCTCCGCCCAGGCTTCGGTGGCGGCCCCCGAGCGGTGTCCGAGCAGCACGAGCTCGGCGGCGTCCGAGGCGTTCGCGCAGCTCTCGAGCAGAACCGCCAGCACCCTCCGGCCCTCTTCGTCCGAGAGCTCCAACACACCCTCGGGTCCCTCGGCGAGAGAGAGCAGATAGGGGACATCGCCGGGCGGGACGTGTGCCACCGGGTGGTTCGCGCAGAAGGCCTGGCGCTCGTCGAGCAGGGTCATCGTGTGTCCTCTTGGGAGAAGAGGACCGCCATTCATCGCGCATCAGGGTCTGGAGTTCAATGGCGAGGCCCTACGTGGTGAGCCCTCGCTCTTCCAGCGCGGCCAGAATGCGCGTCACGCTGGCCTCCTCCTCTTCCTCGTCCGTGCGGATCGTCACCTCGGGGGACTCGGGGGGCTCGTAGGGGTCCGAGACGCCGGTGAAGTGAGGAATCTCCCCCGCCAGTGCCTTCTTGTAGAGCCCTTTCACATCGCGGCGGGTGAGGACCTCCAGGCTGGCCTGCACATACACTTCGATGAAGGGAATGCCCGCCTCGGTGGCCAGCCGTCGCACCTCGTCGCGTGACTCGCGGTAGGGCGAGATGGCCGCCGTCAAGACCGCCACGTCGTGCCTTGCCAGCAGCCGGGCCACGTAGCCGATCCTTCGGATGTTCTCCTCGCGATCCGGCCGGGTGTAGCCCAGCCCGCGCGAGAGGAAGGTTCTCACCTCGTCGCCGTCGAGGATCTCCACGGGGTGTCGCTCCGCCAATCGCTCGCGGACTGCTCGGGACAGGGTACTCTTGCCCGCTCCGGACATGCCGGTGAACCAGAGGATGAAGCCTCGCGGCCGGCCCGTGCTGGTGAAGTCCATGCTTCCTCCTCAGGCCGCGGGGCCGTTGATCATTCCGGCTCCCACCGTAGCGTTCGTTCCCTCGTCGATGAGGATGAAGCTACCGGTGTGGCGGTTGCGCCGGTACGCGTCGAAGAAGAGTGGCACCGTCGTGCGAAGCGTCACCCGACCGATCTCGTTCAGCTTCAGGGCTTCGCCGTGCTCGTCCCGGTGGAGGGTATTCACATCCAGCCGGTAGTGGAGCTCCTGCACCTGCGTGCGGGCGGAGCGGGTGGTGTGCTTGAGGAGCAGCCGGGCGCCGGGCTTCAGAGGCTGTTCCACCATCCAGCACACCATGGCGTCGATGTCCTGCGACACCGTGGGCGGATTGCCCGGCCTGCAGAGCATGTCTCCGCGGCTGATGTCCAGCTCGTCGATGAGCGACAGGTTGATGGACATGGGAGGGAACGCCTCTTCCAACCGCGTTCCCGCCTGCTCGATGGACCGCACGCGCGAGGTGAAGCCGGACGGCAGTGCCACCAGCTCATCCCCCGTGCGCACCACTCCGCCCTGGAGCTGTCCGGCGTAGGCCCGGTAGTCAGGGTGCTTCGCCGACATGGGGCGCAGCACGTACTGCACCGGGAAGCGCAACTGAATGAGATTGCGATCCGAGGCGATGTGGACGCTCTCCAGGTGGTGAAGCAGCGCGGGCCCCTGGTACCAGGGCATCTTCTCCGAGCGCGTCACCACGTTGTCGCCCTGGAGCGCCGAGATGGGGATGAAGGTGAGATCCGGCACCTCCAGCTTCATGGAGAACGCCCGGAACTCCTCCTTGATGGACTCGAAGACGGCCTCGTCGTAGCCCACCAGATCCATCTTGTTGATGCACAGCACCAGGTGGGGCACGCGCAGCAGCGAGGCGAGGAAGGCGTGCCGCCGCGTCTGCTCCACCACCCCCTTGCGCGCGTCCACCAGGATGAGGGCCAGATCCGCCGTGGAGGCCCCCGTCACCATGTTGCGCGTGTACTGGATGTGCCCCGGAGTGTCCGCGATGATGAACTTGCGCCGCGGCGTGGAGAAGTAGCGGTACGCCACGTCGATGGTGATGCCCTGCTCGCGCTCCGCACGCAGCCCATCCATCAGCAGCGCCAGGTTGACGTACTCGTCCCCTCGCGCCTTGCTGGTGCGCTCCACCGCGCTGAGCTGATCCTCCAGGATGGACTTCGTGTCGTAGAGCAGCCGGCCGATCAGCGTACTCTTCCCATCGTCGACCGAACCGGCCGTGGCGAACCTGAGCAGTTCCATCAGAAGTAGCCCTCACGCTTGCGGTCTTCCATCGCCGTCTCGCTGAACTTGTCGTCGGCCCGGCTCGCCCCTCGCTCGGTGACGCGCGAGGCGGTCACCTCCCGGATGACCTGCTCCACCTCGGTGGCCTCGGACTCGACACAGGCTGTGCAGGTCATGTCCCCCACCGTGCGGAAGCGCACCGATGCGGTATGCACCTGTTCTCCCGGCAGGTTCGG
>QKJM01000648.1 GCA_003249315.1 Archangium sp. | reverse complement strand
TGGGGCCGGTGGTAGCGAGCCAGCGCCTTGACGACCTCGGCTGTGATGCCACGGGCTCCGCCGGTGGCGACCACCACCGAGTCCTCATCCAATCGAGCGGGCGCGTCCGCGGGCAGCGGAGCATCCTCCTCGGTGGCGAGGATGGCCTTGCGCGTGTCGCCGTCGTGGATGACGGTGGCGGTGAAGCGCTCGAGGGTGGACTCGCGCTCGGCCGCACGCGCCGCCCGCCCCATGTCCTCCTCGCGGGTGAAGAGGGCGAACGTCTCGCAAGGCTTCAGCTCGAAGAGGGCGCAGTTGATGAGCCCCGAGAAGAGTCCCGCCAGCGGATGCTGCACCTCGCCGGCCAGGGCGCGGGTGAAGATGGAGATGAAGGAGGCCTCCGGTCTCCTCAGCGCGCCCTGCACATGCTTGAGCGTGAGGAAGAGCAGATCATTCAAGGCGATCAGCGCCTCGGGCTCGTTCCACAGGGGCAGCTCCAGGGGCGCGGCGGAGGCGAGGTCGCTCAGCAGCCGCAGGTGTCGGACGCTGTCCCGGAGCGGGCGCAGCACCGCGTCCACGGCCTCCTCTGAGACCTGGGGCAGGAAGATGCGGCCGGGCCCCGGCTCCAGCGGCGCGGTGCTGAGGACGAACAGGTCCGGCGGCAGGGGCCCGAGCGCCTCCAGCAGCCGGGGTTGATCCGTCAGCAACAGGGTGCCGGGCGGGAGGAAGGGCACCTGTGCGCGCACGGCGACGTCCGGTAGGGGCCTCAGCCCCATTTTCTGCCGCCGTATCGTCACCGGCTGGCCAGGAGCGTAGCTGTGGGCCTCATGGAAGCGGGCCGGCACCGGGGCGGGTGCTCGGGGGGCGCGGGGCTCCGTGGGCAGGAGTGGGAGCGTGGTGGTGCGACCCCTCTCGTCCAGGCAGCGGAGGCGCGGCGCCTGGGAGACACGCGGCAGCGCTCGCAGCAGGGCCACGGCCGCCTCGGCGCCCAGGTAGTTGGGCCCCTCGGGGTTCACTCCGCAGCTCACGGTGGGCGCGCCGGGAGCGGTCTCGTTCGCTGGTTCCCCGAGCCGCGCGAGGACGGGGAGCCCGGCGGCCCTCGCGTCCTCCTCGCGAACGAGTGCGAAGAGGACACAGGCCTCGGCGGTGTGCTGGGCCGGAGAGCCCACCAGGTCCCTCAGCAGGGCGTCCGCCTCGGGGCCGCTCTGACCGTTGATGCCACCCACGAGGGCCATGTCCACCTCTCCGCTACGCAAGTAGCGCGAGGCCACCTCCAGCGCGCTCAGCGCCGATGACAGGCCGGTGTCCACCGCCATGGTGGGCCCGTGCAGATCGAAGAAGTTGGCCACGCGAGCGGGGATGACGTTGGGCATGAGCCCGGGGAAGGAGTCCTCGTTGGAGGTGGGGACGAGGCGCTTCACCTCGGAACGGAACTCCTCGAAGAGTGTCCAGAAGCCCGGCTCCTCCCGGAGCGAGGGCGACTCGTTCAGCACGCCTCGCAGATCCTCCAGGTAGCAGCGCTTGCTGTAGCGCAGCGCCTGCTGTGTCTTGCCCATGTGCCCGAGGAAGACGCCCGTGGTGGCGCGCTTGTCCGCCCAGAAGCGGCCCAGCCGCCGCTCGAGCTGGTGGGCACACTCGAGCACCATGAGCTGGCAGCGATCGATGGTGCGCGCCGTGCGCTGGGACATGCGAATCTTCTCGAAGGGCGGCAGGGGGTAGCTCTCGCCAAAGCTGGCGGAGGGCTCCTCTCCCCGCCCCTCCATCCACCGCTGCACCTGCTCGGGCTCCTGGAGCCCGGGCAGCCGGGCCGACCAGGCGACGAGGGCGAGGGGCCCCTCATGCGAGCGCGTGGCGGGCCGGGGCGAGGGCTGGCCTCCGGGCTGGTAGTCGCTTACCAGCAGGTGCGCGTTCGTCCCGCCGAAGCCGAAGCTGGAGATGGCGGCCAGTCGGGGCGCCCCCTCTCGCGGGGGCCAGGCGAGAGGCTCGCGCGGAATGACGAGGCCCTTGTCCGCGCGGCCCAGCTCCCCCAGCGGAGTGGTGAAGCGGTGCTGGGGAGGAATGAGCTGCTTGTTCATGGCGAGGATGGCCTCGATGAGCGAGGCCACTCCCGCGGCCCAGCCCGTGTGGCCGATGACCGCCTTGTTCGACGAGATCTGGACGGAGCCCTCCTTGGGCAGCGTCTCGTTGAGGGACTGGATCTCCGTCTTGTCCCCCATGGGGGTGCCGGTGGCGTGGGCGACGATGAAGTCCAGGTGTCGCACCTCGTAGGCGGGGTGGGTCAGGGCGCGTCGCAGGGCCAGGTTCTGGCCGGAGCTGCTGGGCGCGTAGATGGCCTTGCCCTTGCCATCCGACGAGGCTCCAAAGGCCGAGAGCACCGCGAGGATGGAGTCTCCATCCTCCAGTGCCCGCTCCAGGCGCTTGAGGACGACGACCCCCGCTCCATCCGCGAAGAGCACGCCGTCACACGTGCTGTCCAGCGGGCGGGCCTCTCCCGATGCGGACAGGCCTCGGAACTTGGAGAAGAGCACGCCATTCATGGGCGCCAGCGACATGGCCCCGCCGCACACCACCACGTCCTGCTCGCCCATGCGCAGCGCCTTCATTCCAATGTCCACCGCGTACAGGGACGAGGAGCAGGCGGTGTCCACCATGAGCACCTCGGTGCTCTCGGGTAGCAGCCCCCACGCGGCATCCTGTCCCACGCGGTGGGGCAGGTAGCGCGCGGGAGAGGAGCGACCGTGGGTGTAGCCGTCGTGCAGCGCCTGACGCGCGGACTCCAGCCATCGCCGTTGAGTGGCCTCGTCCTCCGGCCGCCGCGCCGCGAGCCGCTCCAGGTGCTGGAGGGTGCTCTGGACGAGGAAGGACTCCTCAAGGTACTGGCTCCCATCCGCCGTGTACCCGACGATGAAGGAGTGCCGGTCTTCCGGTCGCCGCTTCACCCCTCGCAGGGCTTGCTGGAGACAGTGGCGCAGCCAGTGGACGGTGAAGTCATACTCGCCCGGTGGCAGGTCGCTCGTGGGGACGGGCTGGGTGACGAAGGCGCTGTGGAGGCAGTAGCCCTTGTCCTCGGCGGAGGCGTCCTTCGAGTAGAAGGCCGACAGCCTCCACCGATCGGCCGGCACGGGCTGGAAGAGATCGTGCCCCTCCAGCAGCGCCTTCCAGTACGACTCGAGCTCCTGCGCCCCCGATACCACCACGCCCATTCCCACCACGGCGATGTCCTCGCCGGGGGCCGCTACCCGGGGAGCGGACTTGACCTCCACGCGCGATGCGGGCTCTCGGGTGGTGCTGGGGGCGGCGGGCGCGACGGAGGGGAGGGCTGCGACGGGAGGGGCCTCCGAGGCGGTGGGCCGAGGCGGTGCCTCGGACACCGGCGCCGGGGGAAGCTTCACCGAGGGAGCCGCGGGCGCCAGCGAGCCACGTGCAACGGACAGCCCTCCATCCGCCACCACTGTCTGGCCGACGATCCACCTCGACTGCTCCGATGCCAGGAAGAGCACCACGTCGGCCAGCTCCTCCGCCGTGCCGATACGCCCCAGGGGGCTGGACGCTTCCAGGCTGCGCCGCAGCTCCTCATAGTTGGGGAAGTTGCGGATGACCTCCGTGTCGAGCATGCCCGCGGAGGCGGCATTGACGCGGACATTCAGCGGGGCGTACTCGGCGGCCAGGTAGCGGGTGAGCGACTCCAGCGCGGCCTTGGAGGTGCCGACCACGAGGTAGTTGTCCACCGGGAGCTGCGCTCCGAGGGACGAGACGTTGACGATGACGCCGCCGCCCCGTCGCTGCATGAGCGGCACGGCCCGCTGCGAGCACCAGAAGGCTCCCTTGACGTTGGTGTCGAGCGCCCGATCGAAGAACTCCTCGGTGACGTTCGCCATGGGCACCATGGCCCCGGACGCGGCATTGTTGATGAGGATGTCCAGGTAGCCGTAGCGCTGCTGGATGTCATCGAACATCCGCTCCACCTGGTCGCGTCGGGCCACCGAGCCGCGCAAGGTCTCGGCCTCTCCTCCTCGGGCGCGGATCTCCGCGCAGGCGGCCTTGGAGGCCTCGAGTGAGTGAAAGAAATTGATGATCACCCGAGCGCCGCGCTCGGCCAGACGGGTGGCGATGACCCGACCCACGCCCTTGGCCCCACCGGTGACCAGGGCAAGCTTGCCTTCCATGTCTCGCATGTGGCCCTCTCTCCACTCAGGCGGCGTGGGCCTGCTCGCTCATTTCAATGACGAAGTCCGCGACCTGCCCGAGCGTGCGGTAGTCTCCGAGCCGGAAGTGGGGCGGGCGAGGAGGCAGGTGGTAGCGCTGCTCTATCTTCGCCAGCAGCTCGATCTGCTTCACCGAGTCGATGCCGAGCTCGGCCTCCAGATCCACGTTCTCGGTGAGCACCTCCTCGGGGTACTCCAGCGCCTCGGCGAACATGCGCGCCAGCTCCGAGAGCAGTTGGGAGCGCTCCGGTGCTCCTGGCACGGCAGCCGCTGGCGGCGCGGAGGCCGGAGCCGGCGGAGGCGCTGCGGGCGGAGGCGCGGCGGGCCGGGACGCGGCGGGGTTGGGAGGGGCCTCGGTGCGCCACCCTCCGGCGAGCTTGCGCGCGTGCTCCAGCACCGCGTCGCCCCGGGCCTCCCAGAAGGCGCGGAAGCTCTCCAGACTCGCGCCGGGCATGAGCAGCTCGGCGAGGGCGAGCTGCGCGGCCTCGGAGAGCTCTGGCTCTCCACGCGCGATGCGTAGGGCGCGCTCCATCGCCGCCACCTCCTCGCTCGAGGAGGGAAGGCAGGAGAGGACACGCAGGCCCTCTGTCTTGAGCGTCTGTCGTACCAGTCCGCCCAGCGTGGCCAGCGCGCCGCACTCGATGAAGAGCGAGAGCCCTTCCCCTCCCAGCCGCAGCAATGCTTCGCGGAAGCGCACGGGCTTCACCAGGTGCTCGGCGAGCAGGGCGAGCAGATCATCCCCGGCCGTGTACTCCCTGCCGAGAATGGGAGAGAAGACACGGCGCCGCGGCGCGGCGGGCCGAAGATGGCGCAGCCGGGCGGCGAAGTCGCGAGCGATGGGCTCCATGAGCGCTGGCACATGGAAGGGGTAGGGCGAGTGCAACCGCGTCGTCGGCACCTGGAGCGCGGCGGCCACCGTCAGCGCCCGCTCCATGCCCGCTTGCGATCCGGCGAGAACGACCTGGGAAGGGCCGTTGTCCACGGCGAGCGCCACGTCCTCGCGCTCCAGCGCCGCCACCAGGTGGGCCGCGCGCTCCGCTCCCGTCCCCACCGCCGCCATGAAGCCGCCGCCGCGCCCCAGCCTCTCCAGCGCCGCGCAGCGGTGTACGACGATCTCCGCCCCCTCTCGCACCGTGAAGCTCCCGGCGCATACCAGGGCCGCGATCTCGCCGAAGCTGTGTCCCACCAGCACCTCCGGCGCCAACCCCTCCTCCTCCAACAGCTTGTAGCTCGCCACCGACACGGCGTAGATGGCGAGGTTGAGCAGCAGGGGACTCTCCCCCAGTGCCACGATGTCTGGCGGAGAGTCCCCCAGCAGTACCCGTGAGATGGATCTTCCCGAGTGGAGCTCCGCCACCTCGTCCACGGCCTTCAGGGTGGTTGCGAGCCGCGGGTACTCGCGGCTCGCCTCTCGGAGTGCTCCTCCGTAGAACCCTCCCTGGCCAGGGAACAGGGCTGCGACTCTCCGTGCGTCTCTTTCACTCATTGTCCATCTCCGTGATGCATTACAATCCCTGCTGAGCTTCGCGATGAGCCAGCATGGTAGCAGAAGCCTATGACATATGGGCTTTGCTGTAAGGGAATGTAGGGACGGAGAGTGAGGAGAGCGCCGAGCGACAGGGCGAGTGGAGAGGCAGAGCAGCCCAGGAGACGGGCCGTGTCTCGGTTGGACGGGCGCTCAGGGATTCAGGATGTCCGGGGGGAAGGTGCTCGCGTCGTTGGGATCGACCCCGGAGTCCATCAAATCCTTCATGTACTGGCTGTGGGCCTCGCACAGCGGCGTGCCGGTCGAGGAGCGGACGATGAGGGTCTTCCAGGCCAGCAGCGCACCATCCTGCATCTTCTGTGTCTGGAGGATGAAGTCGGCCAGCTGCTCCTGCGCCACGACCATGTCGGCCGTGTTGAGCGTGTCGCGCTGGCCGCGCGTGTTGTAGAGCGGCTGGGTACCGATGATGTCGTCGTTGAGCGAGTCCTCGAAGTAGAGCTGGGATGTCACGGACTCGTTACCGGCGACCTTGATCGTGAAATGGATGTGAATAGCTCGGCCCGAGTACCAGCCAGGGAAGCAGGTATCGAACTCCACGCGGCCATCGGCATCCGTCGTCTGTACGCCGCGGAACCACCGCGCGGCGCGGGACTCCGGGTCGTCGGGATTGCAGAACGGATGCTGGTCGTCGCCCGAGTAGATCCCCGCCGGCCCGGCATGCCAGATGTCGACGGTCGCACCCGGGATGGGCGTGCAGGACTCATCCAGCACGCGAAACGCGAGGCGCACGGGCAGGCCCGCATGGCCCTCGCTGATGTCCTTGCGGACCAGAGTGGCTCCGTAGCAGGGGCCCTGAATCTGCTCGCACGTCAGCGTACACGCCGTGCCCGGATTGGAGGTGAACGGGTTGGGGTAGGAGCCGGCGCCGGTCATCGCGGCGGTGCCGCCGGTCGCCCAGCTCGTTCCTCCAGTTCCCAGATCCTGGCCACCGCAGGCGAGGAGCTGGCTGAGTGGCACGGCTGCTAACGTCAAGCCGAATCCGCCGAGAATCTGCCGGCGCGTCATGTCGTATTTCGTCGTCATGCTCATGGGCGTGATGTCCTCTCCTGGTGCGACGGGGAATGTGTTCCCCATGAAGCCACGAAGGATGCGAGCGTCGCGTCCGGCGCACTAGAGGTTTGATTCGAGCAACACTGTCGCATGGAGCGCAACAATGGACCTGAACCTGTTCACCCTCTTCGTCGCGGTGGTCGAGGCCGGTGGCTTCTCGGCGGCGGCGGAGCGCCTGGGGGCCACCCGATCGTCGGTGAGCCGCGGAGTGGCGAGCCTCGAGGCCGCGCTGGGCGTGCAGTTATTCCAGCGCACCACGCGGAAGGTGGCGCCGAGCACGGCGGGCGCGGCCCTCTATGCGCAGGTGGCGCCCGCCTTGGGAGCGCTGCGCGTGGCCGTGAGCAACCTGCCCGAGCGAGCGGAGGAGCCGAGCGGGGAGCTGCGCCTGACGGCCCCCACGGACCTGGGCGCGGTGGTGCTGCCGGAGCTCATCGCCCGCTTCACCGCGCGCTTTCCGCGGGTATACGTGGACACCATCGTGTCCAATCGGGTGGTGGACATGGTTGGCGAGGGCGTGGACCTGGCGCTGCGCATCGCTGTACGGCCCCTGAAGGACTCCACGCTGGTGGCGCGGAAGGTGAGCGCGGTGGCCGCGGCCGTGTATGCCTCGCCGGTGTATCTGGCCCGCGTGGGTATACCCCGCTCGTGCGAGGAGGCCGCGGGGCATTCCTGGGTGTCCTTCCGTGGCCCGCAGCTCCCGACGGGAATCGGGCCGCTGCGCATGCAGCCCCGGGTGCGTGGCGACGACATGTTCTTCGTGCGCGAGGCGGTGCGCGCGGGCGCGGGCCTCGGGCTGATGCCCAGCTTCCTCGTCCGGGAGGACGTGGAGGCCGGGCGTCTCGTGCGTGTCCTGCCACGTGTCTCCGAGCAACTGGGGACGTTGTACCTCGCCTACCCGCGCACCCGGCACGTGTCGCGCAAGGTGGCGGCGTTCCGCGACCTGATGCTGGAGCACGTGGCGCGGAGGCCGTTCGCGCTCCAGCCATAGCAGGGGGGCGGGGCGCGGTGGCCCCGCGCCGCTACTGCAGGTAGGGCAACAGTCCTCCGTACCAGACATCCGCCATCATCCATCCACCCGTCGTGGTGTGATGGATGTGATCGGAGCGCATGCAGCCGTTGGCATCCATGCTCGTCACGTCCGCGTCATCCTCGGCGTCGTCCGCGATGACATTCGTCGGACGCAGCACTCCCTGCGACACGGTGCCGCCCGGAATCGTCCAGTCGCTCGAGGCCAGACTGACGTCGTAGCACTTGACGCTGCGGTCCCACATCTTCTTCGGGTCGCCGGGGACGAGAGGGTGGATTCTCGAGTCGAGGTTCGGGTTCGAGAACATCGTCTCGGCGACGCGGTATTCCCAGTACACCGCGGGGTTGTAGAAGTGGTCGATCGGGCGGGAAGCGGTGGGCGTGCGGAGGCCGTGGTTGCTGCACGCCTCACCGGGGAAGTAGGGGCATCCCCCCATCTCGAGCGGCTTGGGCGTGATGAAGACGTGGTGGACGGGGAAGGCATAGCTGTTCAGCAGGGCGTTGGAGAGCTTCTGGAGCCAGCCGGCATAGGTGACGTGGGAGGCGTCCTGGTTGGTCAACGTCCCATCGCAGTTCCAGTCGATGTACTCGACGCCCCCCTGCATGACGATTCCGGATGGATTGAGGGTGCCGCTCGTACAAGGGCGGGCGCTCGCGGGGATCTTCGACGCCGGCCAGTAGTCCAGGACGTTCACCATCCCATCGCTGTTGTAGTCATCGATGGGCCAGCTCCGGTTCGACGTGTCCTGAATCAACGCCAGCCGGTAGTCCATCTTCTGCCAGCACTCGTTGAAGCCGAGGTTCTCCGTGATGGTCGTGCCGTTCTCCGAATAGGTGCAGGTCATGGTGCTCTCCACCGTGCAACTGCTGCACAAACCGGGCATCAGGTCGGGGTCGATGAGGGCGCGATCGAGCTTCAGGCGGCGGCAGGACCAGCGATTTCCGGCCGTATCGGTGCAATACTGGCCGGAGCTCGTCGAGGCGAGCACGCGATTGTACTGGGGATCGCTCGGCGTGAACCGGGCCTGGCTCCACAAGAAGCCGCCGTCCCCGCCGGTGATGGCGCGGAAGGTGGTGTAGTGGCGACCATCGCTCTGGGTCTGGTTGAGCGCATCCTCCAGCTTTCGGGGATAGTCGCCTTGCGCGCTGGTGCTATGCCCGATGATGAGCAGGCCCACGTCGGTGGGCTTTCCGAAGCCGTCCGTCTTGGGGATTGCGAGCGACTGGGCTCCCGCTGGAGCCGCGAGCGCCAAGAGCATGCAGGCCAGCACCGCTCGAGCCAGCGGCGCCAACGTCCTGGGGCGCTTCGAGGCGAAGTGAGGGGCTTGTGGAGAAAGGGGGGGTTCGTGCTTCACGTGGAGATCCTCCGGGTTGATGGGCAATTGAACACACCGGAGGTCTCCTGGTTGCGGGCAAATCGCGTTTTTCTGTCCAGACCCCTTTCAAGGAGGAGCGTGGACCTGTCCCAACCCGGTATGGGCGTGTGGGACATCGCTCATGGCCCCCATGCTGACATAGGGTGCAGGGGGCCATGCTTGCCTACCGGAAGCAGCTCGCCCAGGAGGAGAGGCTGCTGCGGATGGGCTCGCGGAGCGTCTCGGCCTTGGCCTTGCTGAAGGTGGTGTCCGCGGCGGTCTTGTTCGTCGCTCCGTCGATGAAGATGCCGAAGGTGTACAACTGGTTGAGGACGAGGCCGCGGGAGCACAGGGGGATCTCCGCCGAGCCGGCCACCGAGCGGTACTCCAGACACTGGCCGCTGGAGCAGAGCGTATAGCCACCCGCCTTGTAGTGGGTGAGCAGGAAGCTCTTGAACTGCTGGATCTGGCTGGAGGTGAGGCCGAAGCTGCTCGCCTCCTGGTCGACGATGGTGTTGGCCGCGCTCTGGATGCCCGTGAAGTCGATGACCTGGGCCGGCATCCGGGCGTACAGCTCGGTGCGGCTCGAGGCGCTCAGCAGGCTGCCATCGGCGATCCCATCATAGAGGATGGCCGCGTCCTCCAGGGTGAGGCGGTTGGGGACGGGGCCGCCGCAGCCGGGGTAGTGGTTGAGGGAGGTGGAGCTCATGCCGATGCTCTGCGCCGTCTGGTTGATGGCGCTGAAGCCGAAGGCGTCGATCAGCGCCCGGGTCCGCTGATTGTCGGACCAGCCCATCATCAGGCGCAGCGCGTTGCCGAGCGTCTCCGTGCCGATGATGGTGCTGGTGGGGCAGCTCCCGCTGGAGGCGGCGTAGATGTTCACCAGTTGGTTGAGGCTGGCGGTGCCCGCGTCCACCCGCCGCATGGCGTGTAGGGCGATGAGGGCCTTGATGGTGCTGGCCGGCTCGAAGATGCGGTCCTCCTGGAGGTTGGCCAGCACGGAGCCGTTCACCCGCTGGAGATACAGGCCCGTGGCCCCATCCGTGCCATTGCGCAGGATGTCCCCGATGCGCGTGGTGGCCTCGTTCGAGTTGTTGACCATGATGGCGGCGAACTTCCGCACGCCGCTGACGAAGTACGTCTTCACGTCCAGCAGCCGCGCGCCGTTCTGCGCCGCGAGCGCGTTGAGCTGGCTGCTGCTCTGCCCGTAGTACCACCACCAGTGGATGCCGGGGCTCTGCTCCATGATCACGTTGAACGTGGTGCCGCTGGAGTTGGCCGGCTCGATGTTGATGAGGAAGGCGTTGTTCTGCGCGAGGTAGCTGGAGATCTGGCTGCCGGTGACGCCGTAGTAGTACCACCAGGCCTTCGCGTCGGCGCCGGTGTTGGGGATCATCACCGCCGCGTAGCGGGTGACGCCGCCGATGACATAGGCGTTGAGGTCCACCAGCCGCGCGTTGTTCTGCTGCACGTAGGTGGCCACCTGCGAGGAGGTGAGGCCGTAGTACCACCACCAGCCCTTGGCGTCCGCCCCCGTATTGCTGATGAGCACCGCGGCGAAGTACGTCTGCCCGTTCACCTCATACGCATTGATGTCGGCGATGCGGGCGTTGAGATTGGCGACCTGGGTGGAGAGCTGGCTGGCCGTCATGCCGTAGTACCACCACCACGACTTCGCGTGGCTGCCGCTGTTCTTCACCATGGCCACGGTGAAGCGCAGGGGAGAGGCCTGCTCCACCTGGAGGCTGACGAGGCGCGCCCCGTTGCTGGCGAGCAGGGAAGAGACCTGCTCCGGCGTCTGGCCGTAGTACCACCACCATCCGGTGGGCGTGGTGTTGAGCGTCTCGGCGAGCGCCGCGGCCTCCCGTTGCCCCAGCTCGGTGGCGGGCGCGGAGGGTTCCTGGGGATTGCCACAGGCCACGGCCAGTAGCAGGGCACTGCAAGCTGCGAGGAGTCGGGAACGAATCATGTGTGGATCTTCTCCGTGTTGGCGGATGTCTTGCCGCGCCACCCCCTTGTGCAACCCCCGTACCCGAGGCGCTCCCCTCGGAGGGCGGAGGCGATCGGCAAGCCCTGCATGCAAGAGTTGCATGCATCGCTCGCCGTCGCCGGTGTCAGACCCTCTCCCTCGATGGGGTCCGACGCCCGGTGATGCCGAGGATGGGGCCGCGAGCGAGGCCCGCGGTGCCTGGACGCGATATGCAGAAAGAGCATTAACTTCTTGGAATGCTGGAATAGCGCGTGTACGGTTGAAGGGGAATTTTTTGGTTCCGCTGTAACGGAATTGTCACGGAGGGAGTTCTTGATGAGGTGTCTCGCAGTCGCGATTTTCTGGGTGGCAATGGTGCTGGCGCCATTTCAGGCCTCGGCCACCATTACTGGAAGCATCGATGGTTTCGTGAAGAGTGGCGGAACCTATGTCCTCAGGGGCTGGTCGTGTGATACCGGCATCGCCGCCTCTGTCAGCGTGCATGTCTACGCGGGGGGCCCGGCTGGTGTGGGGACGATGATCACCGCCGGGGCCGCCAATCTCTCGAACGAGACGGCCGTGAACACCGCCTGCGGAACGCCGACCGGGACGGCGCACAGGTTTGGTATTCCCATCTCCAACGATGTGGTCTCCGCGCATGGCGGCAAGTCCATCTACGTGCATGGCATCTCGTTGACGGGTGGGTCCAACAATACGATCAAGCACTCGGGCGAGCACCAGGTTCCCACACAGCCCCTGGGCGTGATTGGGAACATCGACGGACTCAGTGGGCCGACGGCCAGTGGCTATACGCTCACCGGTTGGGCTTGTGATCAGACGTACTCACAGTCCATCGCGGTTCATGTCTATGTCGGCGGCGCCGCTGGCAGTTCCGGGGCGCAGTACCTGGCGTCCGGGATGGCGAGCGGTGCGTCGTCTTCGTCAGAGAACGCGTCCTGCGCCACCGTGGGGGGAACATCGCATCGATTCAGCATCCCCATCACTCATACGATGGTCAACACCCACTACTTGAAGTCCATCTATGTCCATGGAATCTCGGTCTCCGGCGCACCCAATGACACGATTTCCGGCTCCGGCACCCAGAAGATGCCGAACGTGGGGGGAGTCATCGGGGTCGTCGACGGCGTGACCGACGGTGGGTCCTCCATCAGCGTCTCCGGATGGGCGTGCCAGTATGGCGTCGATCAGAGCATCGACGTACACCTCTACGCGGGGGGACCGGTGGGCTCCGGAACCCTCGTGGCCGCCAAGACCGCGAATGTGTCCAATGAATCCGCCGTCAACGCGGCGTGCGGAACCACGAACAGCGCCCACCGCTTCGTCTTCACCCTCACTCGCGAGCAGGTTCGTCCCCACGTCGGGAAGACGCTCTATCTCTACGGCCTCCACAAGGTGGGAGACGTCACCAACGCCATGCTCAGCGGGAACCCCTCGTTCCCTTCCTCCGTCAGCTACAATCTCTCGGAGAAGCTTCCGGCGACCAACCTCACCATCCAGTCGGGCGAGAAGGTCACCATCAACACCAACGCGGACCTGGGGCTCCTCACCATCAAGGGGAAGATGTACTGCCCCACCACGGGCACCTTCGAGCTGAAGGCCGGGGGCATCATCGTGGA